>JANMIM010001020.1:0-7198 GCA_031375795.1 Bacteroidota bacterium | reverse complement strand
CGCTATCTACGAAGGCTTCAACTTTGCCCTGCGTGACAATAACCGAAACTAGATGGTGGATGCAAATTATAAGATGAAGTGGTGAGCGTAACGCAAACACCAACGACTCCGTAATCACATTGGAAGCAAAATTCCCCTAATTTCCCTCCATCATTCAGCTCTCATGCGTCGGCTCATACTCTCGATTCTCACACTCGCCCTCACACTCACCCTGGCCCCTGCCCAGCTCGACCAGCTCATGCCTGTGCCGCAATCCGTGAAGGAGTCCAAGGGCAAATTCAGGCTCAAGGACAAATTTGAGGTGAGCATCCGCGAAAAGGAACCGACGCGCATCGACGAGGGTGCCAAGCGCTTTTTGCAGCGGCTCGATGGCCGCACGGCCCTCAACATCCCAGATTACGCCACCAAGATCCGATTTCCGGTCGACGGACTCAACATCATCGTGAACCATCTCGGCAAACTGCAACTGCACGAAGACGAGTCCTATTCCTTGCAAATCACGCCTTCACGCATCATGCTGGAAGCGCCTACCGACCTCGGCGCCTTGCGTGGCTTGGAGACGCTGCTGCAATTGCTGAGCGTGGACGAGGATGGATTTTATTTCCCTGGCTGCAAGATCGACGACGCCCCTCGCTTCCCCTGGCGCGGGCTGCTCATCGATGTCTGTCGCCACTGGCAACCGGTGGAGGTGATCCACCGCAACCTCGACGCCATGGCAGCGATGAAACTCAATGTCTTCCATTGGCACCTGAGCGAGGACCAAGGCTTTCGCATCGAGAGCAAGAAGTTTCCCAGATTGCATGAAATGGGCTCCAATGGCGACTATTTTACGCAGGAGCAGGTCAAGGAAATCATCGCCTATGCCGATGCACGTGGCATCCGCGTCGTGCCTGAGTTTGACATCCCCGGGCATGCGACGGCTTGGTTTGTGGGCCATCCGGAGCTGGCGAGTGCGCCGGGTCCTTACACGATCGAGAAAAAATTTGGGGTCTTCGAGCCCGCCATGAACCCCGCGAGCGAGGTGACCTACAAATTCCTGGAGGCCTTCCTGGCTGAAATGACAGCCCTGTTTCCCGATGCCTACTTCCACATCGGCGGCGACGAAAACGAGGGCAAGCAGTGGGACAAAAATCCCGAGGTGGCCCAGCTGAAAAAGGACAAGGGTTTCAAGGAGAATCATGAGGTGCAGGCCTATTTCAACCAGCGCCTCTTGGAAATGCTCACCGAGGATGGCAAACGCATGGTCGGCTGGGACGAGATCCTGCAACCCGGGATTCCGACCGACATCGTGATCCAAAGCTGGCGGGGCAAGGATGCGCTCAAGAAGGCCGCCGAGTCGGGCTACGATGTGATGCTGAGCGCGGGCTATTACATTGACCTGAGCCAAAGTACCGCCTATCACTACACCAACGATCCGCTGCCGGCCGACCTGAACCTCGACAAGAAGGCAGAGGGCCATGTGCTGGGCGGCGAGGCGACGATGTGGGCGGAACTGGTGAGCCCCGAGACGATCGACAGCCGTATATGGCCCCGCACCTGCGCCATCGCCGAGCGGTTGTGGTCGGCGGGCACGGTCACCGATGTCGCCGACATGTACCGCCGCATTCCCAAGGTGAGCCGAGACTTGGAGGAACTGGGCCTCATGCACTTGCGCTACGCCGACGTGCTCATGCGCAGGATGGCGCGCAGCGAGAACACGCTGCCCCTGCAGACACTGCGGTCGGTCATCGGCCCCTTGCAGGGTTACAAGCGCCATGGCCAGGGCATCGCCTACAGCACCGAGACGCCGCTAAGCCGCCTGCCCGACATCGCGATTCCAGACCCAGCCCTGCCGCGGGAATTTGCCACAGCCGTAGATGCCCACATCGCCAAGGCCGACGTGATGCAGGTCCTCGTGATCAAAAATTGGCTGGAATTGTTCAAAAGCAACCACAAGGCGCTGGAACAACAAGCCAAGACCGCCCCCGCGCTACGCCCCGTGCTGCCGCTCTCCCAGCAACTGCAGGCCCTGAGCGTGGTAGGGATCGGACTGCTGGAAATGCTGGAAAACGGAAAGCCCGACGCCGAGCGCAAGGCCACCTACCTGCAAACGATCGACAATGCCCGCAAGCCCGTGGAGGAATGCGAGATTCTGATCGTGGATGCGATCGCACGGTTGTATGAGAAGGTGTATGGGAAGTGATCGCCGGATATACCTGCATCTGGGAGAGGCGCCTACCCACTCCATTAATTTGAGCTTGAACGATTGAGCCAGCTAGAACCCCATGCGCCACAAAGAGCAAGCTCCGAGAGGTTTCAAGGAAACATCGCTAGTACCGATCCGAATACAGTGCCATGAAGCGGCGCAGGTCGATGATATCCCGATGGATGCGCGGCTTGCATTCAGCGCGATGAAATATGGCGATCCGGAGGCTCTGACGCAGTTGGCAGTTGAAATGACGAAGGTTTTGCTGGAAGATGCTCGCCTGCAGAAGGCAGCTCAAGATGGAATCTGGCTAGGGCCTTCGGCCTACGGCAGCGTGCCATCGGCGGCCTCTACGCTCACAGCTGTGGTGGCAGAATTACTCGAAACAGCAGGTTGGAAAGTCAGTTTGTTCAAGATTGTGCGTGAAGGCGGCTTTGAGCGCACCGATTATGGTGCTTTGGGACACTCTGCCCGTGAAAAAGTAATCCGACACCGGAAAATCTACCTACCACCCCACGTTTCGGCCAGCTTGAAGGGTCAAAACGTGGTAATCTTGGACGATTTGCGTTGCACTGGAGAACATGAAAGGGCGATTTGCAGGCTCTTGGAAGCAGAAACCCAGGTGGGATTGCTCGCTTTTGGCTATTGTATTGCATTCAACGGAAATATCAGGGCTGAGCAGGAAGAAGTACTCAACCACACTTGCATTCAAACGCTGGACCAACTGCTTCCGTTATTCACAGCGCCAAAAAATGGACCGAAATGGAATGCCAGGCTGGTGAAGTTCATTTTGCAACACCCGCCTGAGACCTTGATCCAATTTTGGGAGAAGATCGGGCGGGAACATTGCACATCCTTATATTGGCTGGCGATGCAGAAGGATGGCTATTTTGACTTGCGAAGGTTTCGCGAGGGCTTTGGCTCCTTGGAGGAATGGCTGCATCCATCGGGGAAGGGCAATCGAATGTCTTACAAGATGCGGTGTGAAGCCGAGGGCAAAGTCGTGGCTTACCATCTACGGGAAGTCGTGAAAGGCCGCTTTTTGGATGCTGAGGATGGTCAGGAGATGCATGATATCCTGCAGATGTACAGCCGTTTCAAGTTTGGGGACATCACTGCCTTGCGAGCCTTTTCAGAGGTGCTTGCGGATGCGATGATCGATGAACTGGAGCGCGGCGACGGGCTGATGCGCATGTTTGAAAGGGCGGGTACCCAAGGCGAATTTGTGAGTTTGATCGCGCCAGGCGTACGCAATGTGATCAGCGCAAGCAATCAATTGGCACGCGCGGTGGGCCTCAGGGTAAATGCCTGGCTTGCCTTGCAAGGTTTGCCCACGATGGTCATTCGCAGCCTGGGCCGCCTCAGTTCTGGTCGCGCCAACTATGCTGAGCTGAGTGCACGACAACGCGCGAGTCGCCAAAAAACGACCGAAACCATCATCTCTCGGAGCGAATTCGTCGATTTCCCGAGCCACGTGATCTTCCTGGACGATGTGGAGGTGACTGGCCAAACGAGCAAACGGGCACAGAAGAAATCCTTACAGGCAGGCGGCTTGAGTTTTCATGCTGCATTTGCCTTCAAAGTTGATCCCTCACAGGCGCTCACAGATGCCGGCATCGAGCATCGCATGAACCATTATGCGATCAAGGGGACCTTGGATGCCGAGCTTGCAGAGGTCTTGGCCCATCCCGACTACCAACCCGTGCAGCGCATGCTTCGGCTGCTGCTACATCCACAAAACCATAACACGTTGCGCGAATTCCTTGCCACGCATGTTTCCGACGAGATCCTCCAACGCATCTATCTGGGCGCGATGGCCAATGATTACCTCTGGATCCATGCCAAGGGGCCGCGTGAGCAAGGGGAATATGCGCCGTCGATGGAGTTGATGGCTGCCGTGATGCGCGCACGGGGATTGCTCGATGCCCGAGGTCGGATCGTCAGTGGCTATTGAACCACCTTGGATTCCTCCAGGGCCTTCCACCGCAGCAACCCGCGCTCAAAATCGTTGCCGATGGAGCTCTCCATGCTCACGAAGAGAAACATGATGTTCATCGGCATGCGAAACTTGGCTTCAAATCCCCAGACGACCTTGCAGCCCTCGGCATCGTTGCTGATGCGCCAATAGCTCTTGTTCACAGCCTTGAAAGGTTTGAGGAAACGCAGTTCGGTTTCTATGTAGGTATTGGGCTCCAATTTCTTCATTTCCTGCTCGCCGTCACCGACTTCCTTGTTACCTTTCCACCAAGCCACCGAACCGATTTCGCCATCTGTCCCTACATAACCGCGCTCCATGTTGGGATCGCGGAGTGCCCAAGGCGACCATTGGTCAAAGTTGCGAAGTGACCGCAAAGATTGAAAAGCGGCCTCTGGCGCGAGTTTCACGATGACCGCACGCTCGACTTTGGCTCCTTTGGGAGCTACGAGCATGAGGATCGTGACCAAGGCCAAGAGACCAAGCAAGATGTAGACAAATATCATATCGCTAGCACAAGAGTTTTCAGATTGATAAGATAGGCAATAATCGACACATGGCAAGGCTCAGATCTGGCATCGGCCGCTGGCGCGGGTAAGAAGGAGCAAGTATTTTGCCTGATTTTGGATTGGTGATGATCTGAAAATTCGTATCTTAGCTATCAAATCGGTAAGAGAATCATCATGAAAAGGACGAATTTTTTGATCATTTTTGCTTTGCTCGCCTGTTTGATGGGTGGCATCACGCTATCGAGTTGTGAGCGCAAGGAATATGTAATGGAAGGGCGCTCCTACTATTACCAATGCATCATCAACGGCATCACAGACTTCAGCCCCTATGGCGAGTTCAAGTCTGGCGGCGTGCTTGTGCACCACGACGACACGGCGACGTTCCAAGGCACCTGGACCAACAACGATTACACGGTCTATTGGAACCTGAACAATCCCCCCAAGTTCACAAGCTTCAGGGGCACGTTTGACAAAAACGGGATCTCAGGGAACTTCTCCGACTCCTTGGGTACGACGGGCATCTTCCAGGGTGCTCGCAAGTAAGCAACGAGGAACCGTCATTTCCTAAAACGTAACTTGATGGGCCACGGCCTACCTAGGCCGTGAGGATGATCCACGAAGTCTCGGAACGAACTTGGGGGGCATACCTCAATGGATGCCATTCACAATACGTTCTGACAATCAGATCAATGGCAGCAGGGGTGGATTTTGTGGCAAGGATATTTGCTCACGTAGCCATGGTGCTTTTGAACGCAGCCTGTGGTGGCGAGGAACGCGATGGCGATCAATGCAAACAGAATTCTCTTTTTCATCAGCTCTCTTTCAAGTAATAAGCCCATAAAATTAGATAAATTTCATCAAAAGGAATCCTTTTTCCGAGAATTCCTTAGAAATCGTTCCCAGCTATGTGTTTGTACGGGTCGGAAGCGGATTGGGATGCCGCCCAAAATGAACTTTCTGGGGGGCTCTCGAAGGAAACATTTTTTTGATAGCAGAATTGTGCCCAAATTGACAAAGAATCATCCTGGTCGAAGCAATGAAACATGTCGTCATTATAGGAAATGGAATCGCCGGGGTGACCGCCGCCCGCTACATCCGCAAGTGTAGCGACTATGCGATCACCATCGTCTCCGCCGAATCCAAGTATTTTTTCTCACGCACGGCGCTCATGTATGTGTACATGGGCCACATGCGCATGAAGGAAATCACGCCGTATGAGGACTGGTTTTGGGACAAGAACCGCATCAATTTGATCCAAGCCTTTGTGGAGCACGTCGACACGACGCACCACAAACTGGTGTTGAGTTCCGGCAAAGATTTGCATTACGATTACCTCATCATCGCCTCCGGCTCGAGCTACAACAAGTTCAACTGGCCGGGGCAGGACCTCATGGGCGTGGGCGGCCTGTACACCTTGCAGGACCTGGAGTACATGGATTATTGGACCAAGACCGCCAAGCGCGGGGTGATCGTGGGCGGTGGACTGATCGGGATCGAGATGGCCGAGATGCTGCTGAGCCGCCACATCGACGTGACGTTTTTGGTGCGGGAGCCAAGTTATTGGAACAATATCATCCCCGCAGAGGAGAGCGAGATGGTCAATCGACACATCCGAGAGCACCACGTGGACTTGCAGCTGGGCACTGAGCTTGCCGAGATCATCGACGATGGCGGTGGCCGTGTGAAGGCGGTGCGCACAAGCAAGGGCGATGTGATCCCCTGCGAATGGGTGGGCCTCACGGCAGGCGTACGCCCCAATGTCCAGTTTCTGCGCAGCAGCGACATCAAGCTCGGGCGCGGGGTGCTGGTCAATGAGTTTTTTGAAACCAATGTCCCGGGGGTCTACGCCATCGGGGACTGCGCCGAATTTCACCACGCGCTGCCGGGGCGCAAGAACATCGAGCAGGTGTGGTACACCGGCAAGATGCACGGCGAGACCGTCGCGCTCAATGTCACCGGGCAGCGCAGGGCCTATTCACCGGGGATCTGGTTCAACAGCGCAAAATTCTTTGACATCGAGTACCAAGTCTACGGGGAGATCCCACCCAAGCTGCCCGCCGACGAGAACACCTTGTATTGGGAGAGCAAAGACGGGCACAAAAGCATCCGCATCAATTACAAAAAGGAAAATGGCATGGTCACGGGATTCAACCTCATGGGCGTGCGCTACCGCCACAAGGTCTGCGATCAGTGGATCGATGAGGGCCGCAACATCGAGTATGTGCTGCAAAACCTCAAGGCCGCCAACTTTGATCCAGAATTCTTCACCACCTACGAGCATGAATTGCCCAAGCTCTATCAAGCGAAAACGGGGAAACAGATTCGCCAAAATAGCCGCGGCAGTTTGCTCTCAATGATTTTTGGAAAGCACCTGATTGCAAAACCAGCCACCACCAACACTGCGAAATAACCCTGCTAAAGCGTTGAAATCATGAGTACTACAGTCGATCATTCACTTTCACTCACACCGCCCTCGCAGATGGGCACGCTCGAGCGTGCTGGAGCACTGCTCGCCGGGCTGGGCATATT
>JANMIM010001004.1:0-1428 GCA_031375795.1 Bacteroidota bacterium | reverse complement strand
CACGGCAGTGGAGTCGGGCAGGGTCTCGGTCCAAGTCCCTGAATTGGAATAGTTGGAGGTCGATTGCGAGTTGCCGCCAAAGTCCTCGTCGACAAAGGGGTCCTTGGTGACTTGGGTTTCAAACGGATCTTCTAGGGGTGCTTCGAATTTTGGATCTTCTGCCATGAAATTTTCTATTTGGAATGCGGTTGAATCAGGGGTAAAACTTGAGGGCGTAGTTCACAAAGATGAAAATGCAGGTCGTCGCCACGCCGGCGGCGAGCACGTGCATGCGGTACCGTAGGCGAGAGCGCAGCGCCACCACGAGCAGGCCCATGGTGAGCAAAAAAGGGATCAGCGGCGGGTATTGATCCCAGCAAGCTGCGAAATCTCCCCGGAGCAGCGCCAGAAATGCGCGTTGGAACCCACAGCCCGGGCAGTCGATTCCCCACAGCGCCCGCACGGGGCAACTCAAAAGATGGCCTTCCAACTGATGTACCACAGGTTCCATGCATGGGCAATTTCCTTAATTTTGGGAAAAACGACAAGATGAAGCTAAGGATATTGTTGGTCTTTATCGGATGGATGGCCTGCAAATGTGAGATTGAGGCGCAAACGAGCTTCCACAGCGCCGCAAAGGCACTTCAACCCGACAAGGAATTTGAGAATGTGCAGGTGCAAAAGCTGTTTGGGGACGACCATGCCAGCGGATTCGTGATTTGGATCAAGTCGAGCGTACCCCTGCACAAGCATGCCGCGCATAGCGAAACGGTGTGCATCCTCTCGGGAAAGGCAGAGATGTCACTCGGCGACCAAAAAATGAAGGTCCGCACAGGCGACATCATCTTCATTCCACAAGGCACGCCGCACTCCGTGCAAGTCTCGAGAGGCGTTTTGAAGGTCCTCTCGATCCAAGCGCCCGAGTTTGACGGGAGCGACCGCGTCTTGATCGACTAGCGCACGTGCTTTTCGCCGTTGGCGATGATGTTGTCCTGCATCCACCCGCGGCTACGGATGTCGTCGTATTGCTTGTCTTCCAGCTTCTTGACGGCAAACCGCTTGAACATCACAGCGCCCTCGGGGCTTTTCTTTTCCTCGATGTCGAGGCTGAAGCAACCCTTGGTGTCCTTCACGGCAGCGACAAATTGCTCCGCATTGACCTTCTCGGCATAGATCGCCGAGCCGGGGTAGGGGGCATGGTTGCCAAATGTATTCTTGAGTGCACCGCCACGGCTATCGAGGTAGACATCGCCGCCAAAGAGCATTTTTTCGCCCTCGCCATTCTCACCGATGATGGTATAAGTGCCGGCCTCATTCTTCAGCCAAAGCATCATCGACTCGGCCAGGACATATTTGCCCCAGCGCTTGGCGGTCTTGGTGTTCTTAAAGCGCTGCACGACGATCGTCGGATTGGCATAGTCGCCAGCCACCACTTTGTCGATCTCGAGG
>JANMIM010000979.1:0-4777 GCA_031375795.1 Bacteroidota bacterium | reverse complement strand
CAGCGGTATATGATCAGAAACTACGCTTATTCGACTAAGCTTGGTCTTGTTGTTCTTACAATCTTGGCGTTATGGACGGGGACGGAATCGATGGGGGCGGTCTTCAATGACGGTCCCATCAACGTGCAGGCGTGGCTGCGTAGGTTTAGCCCGTCTTTTGCACAAACTGACGCCGCGGTGTTTGGCGTCGTCGGGCAGCCAGACGACCTGAGCTACAACATCTGGGGGCGCGAGCCGATCGGCAACGGTGTCTCCTGGATTGGAGGTGGCCCTGGCGGCACATGCAGCGGCAACGGATTGCTGGAGGGCTACAACCTTCCCTTCACCGATTGGAACCTGGTTTTCTACAACTTCACCTACCCGACCCCTGCCAACGGTACGCCCTTGGAGATCAGACTCGATGCCTGGGAAGACGAGCAACCAGACGTATTGTTGGGCATCGGTTGCGGCGGCACGCGTTGCGCCTATGATGTCGGTTTTTGCTGCGGCGGATTTCTTTTCGGTCTCTGTCTAGGTGTGATCGACGACGACGATTTGCGCTGCAACAGCGGCAACACCACCCCCTATGCAACCGTCGATTACCGCCTCGGACCGCCCTGCCAATGGTTCAACCACGGCAACCTCAACGGCACATGTGCCAATGACGTCTACCACCCCGGCGTGGAGACCTTCTGGCGCTATACCGACGGCAACGGTTGTGCAACAGCGATCCAGCTGGGTGCCATCTCGCCCGGCTTCACGAGCATCGTCCACTTCAACAGCAACGAATGTTATGCCAACAACTTCCCCTACGTGGGCGGCGGCAACGACGTCACATACCAGATCAACGTGACCCAGCCCGTAGGCTTGGTCGTGAACACCTGCGGCACCGGCTCGGCACCGACCGACGTGCTGATCTTGAACAGCTCCTGTGCACAGATCTACTCAAACTCCGGCTTCTGTGGCAACGGCTCGCAGATCTCCACGCCGATCTGCAACCCCGGCATCTACTACATCGTGGTCGAGGGCCGCGCCAATGCGCTGGGCACATTCACCCTGCAAGTCACCGAGAATCCATCGATCATCGTCCTGGCCAATGCAGGCCCCAACGTGGCGGTTTGCCAGGGCCTCGGCACCGTCATCGGCGCCCAATTGCCTCAGTTTCCCGCTTCGGGCGGTCAGGGGCCCTATACTTATTCTTGGACACCCACCACGTTTATCACCTCCACGACGACGGGCACCACCGTCGTGAATCCACCGGTCACGACCACCTACACACTGGCGGTCACCGACAACCTCGGTTGCATCAGCCGTGACTCGACGATCGTCACCGTCAATCCCGGCCCGATCGTGAACCTCGGTCCCGACGTGACCGTGTGCCCAAACACCTCAATCCCCTTGGATGCCGGCGCTGGGTTTGGAAACTATTTCTGGAACACCGGCGCATTTTCCCAGACGGTCAGCGTCACAAACCCGGGTCAATACCTCGCCGTCGTCACCGACCTCTTTGGTTGCCAGGGCCGCGACACGATGAACTTGTTCAACCACCCGATTCCGCTGGTTGACTTGGGCCCTGATACCTCGATCTGCCTCGGCAACACCCTGCCGATCACGGTCGCATCGGTATTCCCAACCTACAACTGGAGCACGGGGGCCATCAGCCAAAGCATTTCCACCTCTGCCTCTGGCACCTTTTCAGTGACGGTCGTCGATGGCAACAGTTGCACCAACCGCGACACGATCATTGTGAACGTGGATACCCTGCCCATTCCGATCCTGCCTGGCATCATCAACAAATGCCCCGGCGAGGACGTGGTCTTGAATCCCGGCGCCGGATGGCCGACCTACAGCTGGAGCAACGGATCCATCAACCAGTTGATCATCACGAGCGTGGTCGGACCCTATGCCGTCACCGTCACCGACGGCAACGGCTGTGTCGGCACGGCCTCCACCAACGTGCTCGACAACACGGTACCGCTCGGCTTTGGCGTCACCGCCCCCGCCAACTTCTTCTGCGCCGGCGGCAGCATGACCTTGGATGCAGGCACCGGCGCCAACATCGCCGCCTACTTCTGGAGCAACGGCCTCACCACCCAAACCAACGTCGTGAATGCCAGCGGATGGTACCATGTCACCGTCACCGATGTGAATGGCTGCTTGTGGCGCGATTCGATCCAAGTGATCGAGGCACCGCTGCCCGTGGTGGAATTGGGACCCGACGTGACCATCTGCCAAGGCAGCAATGCCTTGCTCAGCGCGCCGCAAGGATTTTCCTACAGCTGGAGCACCGGCCAAACCCAGCAGATCATCAGCGTGACCGCGGCAGGAACCTATTATGTGACGGTGAGCAATCCTGGCACCCTCTGCGCCGCAGTCGATTCGATCACGGTCAATATCCTGCCCAATGCGACGCCTGCCCTCCCGGCCCTCGTGCCACTCTGCGTCGGCGAATTGACGACCTTGGACCCTGGTTCAGGCTTCAACAGCTACAACTGGAGCACAGGCGCCAACAGCCAATCGATCTCCGTGACCCTGCCCGGCACCTACACGGTCACTGTCACCAATCCCAATGGCTGCCAATCGGTGGCCTCCACGATGATCACCAATTATCCCTCGGCCGTAGCGGTGGTGTCGGGCAACCCCAACGGCTGCCTTGGCACCTCCAATCAGCTCGTGGCAACCGGCGGATTTACGAGCTACCAGTGGAGCAATGGCGCCAACACGCAGGGCACCCAAGTGAATGGCTCGGGCATCTACAGCGTCACGGCCACCAACGCCAACGGTTGCACAGCCACGGCGTCGATCACAGTGACCTTCAGCCCCTTGCCGGTGCTGAACCTCACACCGATCGATACCATCTGCCAGGGCACGACCGCACTGTTGGATGCCGGGGCTGGCTTCAGCAGCTATCTCTGGAGCACCGGCGAAACGACCCAAACGATCACGGCAGGTGGCCAAGGCGTTTATGGCATCACGGTCACCAACGCGGCTGGCTGCTCCGCCTCGGGCAGCACCACGGTGATCTTGAGCGGAGCAGGTCCAGTGGACATCGGCCCGGCGACGCAGACCATCTGCGACCGCAGCCAAGTCCTCCTGATTGCCGGCTCTTGGTACACACAATACGTCTGGTCTGATGGCAGCGGAAACCAATTCATCAGTGTCTCCCAACCCGGCACCTACTCGGTCACGGCGACGGATGCTTGGGGTTGCGTGTCCAGCGATGCACAGGTCGTCACCGCAGCAGGACTCACGGCCATGGATTTCATGCCCAGCACCGCACGCGGCTGCTCTGGCGAAATCGAGCTGCTCGATGCAGGCAATCAATGGACCGACTATGCCTGGAACACAGGCAGTGTCGACCAATACCTGCTGGTGACGACGCCCGGTACATATTACGTCACCGTGACCGATCTGAGCGGCTGCCGCTTCTTTGACTCGACGACGGTGGCATTTGACACCCCGCCGACGCTGGAGCTGGGCGCCAATACCAACCTCTGCCCCAATGAGACCTTGACCCTGGATGCCGGGACTGGCTTCACGAGCTACCTCTGGAGCACGGGGGCCACGACGCAGACGATCGTCGTCAACGCGCCGGGTGACTATTTCGTGACGGCTACATTTGCGACTTGCACCCTGAGCGATGTCGCCAACATCGGCGACGATTGCCCAGGACGCATCTTCATCCCCAACGTGTTTTCACCCAACGGCGACAACCTCAATGACTTCTTCCATGTCGACTACATCAACCTAGAAAAGCTCGAAGTGAAGATCTATGACCGCTGGGGCAAGTTTCTCTACACCAGCAATGACATCGACTTCAAGTGGAATGGCCGATTCAACGACAATCCACTTCCCGAAGGCGCCTATTATTGGACGATGGATTATAAATTCACGGACAGCGAAATCATCGAGGTAAAGCGCGGCAACGTCATGATATTGCTTTGAGAGCACTCATCGTCTAAATGTGCTACCGATGATCGGCCAGTATCGCAACGGATGGATACGGGCCGATCATTTGATAAACCGATCAGAATGTCAGAGAACATCAACCATCCGCCAATCGAACTCATGACCGTATGGGAGGTCGTGAGGCGCAGAATTTGGATCATCTTGGGATTTGCCGTGCTGGGATTGGTCTCGGCATTCATTTTCAGCAAGGTCGTCACCCCGCTGTACGAGTCCTCGGTGATCATGTACCCGAGCAACTCCAATTCCCGGGACAAGCAACTGGAGGATTTTTCATTTGGCCATGAAGTGCATGCCGAGCGTCTCATGCAGTTGCTGAGTTCCAATACCATGATCGACTCGCTGGAGGCCAAGTTTCAACTCACCACGCGCTATGGCATCGACAAGCAAGAGATCGACTGGTATGACCAGTTGCTCACGATGGTAAGGGAACGCATCCTCATTCACAAAAACAAATATGTCTCGGTGACGATCTCGGTGATCGACGAGGACCCTGAGGCGTGCGCGATGATCGCCAACGAGGCCGCCAGGCTCGTGAATGTGATCAATTCAGAAATCGTGAAGGCCTCGGCACGTGCCTCGCTGGAGGTCATCGAAAAGGAGTACCAGCGCCGCAAAGGAATGGTGCTCAATATGAATGACAGCATCTCCAACATTGCCTCCAACACGATGGAGATGGCCGAGCGCCGCATGCGAGACGAGGTATTGCTGCATCAACGCCGCATATTGCGCCTGAACGACAGCCTGGACCGCTTGCGCCAGCAATACAACATCTACGATTTTGGGGGGCAAATCGAGATCTTGAACCAGCACCTCGCCGAGGCACGCGACA
>JANMIM010000963.1:0-1732 GCA_031375795.1 Bacteroidota bacterium | reverse complement strand
TCCCTCACTTCCCCGACAACAAATCCAACCGCTCCTTTTCCGCCTTCGTGAGCGAATTGTAGCCCACCTCGTTGATCTTGTCCAGCAGATCGTCCAATTCCTCGGCTTCTGACAAGGTCGGTTGTGGTGCAACGGGCTTTGGTTTGGGGTGGATGGTACGCACGACTGGGCGTTGAGAGCTCATCACAGGCTCCGGTTGTCTCGGAATCGGAGGTTGAGGCCGTTGGGAAACGCCTCTGAACCAGTTGGTGAGATCCCAGCCCTGCCGTATCATCTTGATCAATCCAAATCCAAGGCCCGCACCGACGAGTTCGGCGACGCCTTCCATCGTAAAAATGAGGCGATGCGCCGTGAAGGAGGCGAGCAAGACAAACAATCCGACAAAAACCAGGGGCACATCCCAAAACAGCAGCCTGAAATTGAACCTCGGCACCAAGGTGATGACGGCGGCGATGATGGTGGCATTCATCGCCCCAAAGCCATAGAGCCGTAGGCTAGGTGTAAGCTCCACCGTCGGCAGGAAGCTGCAAATGCCCACCGTGATCAGGGCATTGAACAAGATCGCCATCACGACGATGCCACGCATGCGGTTGTCGCCCACCATCGAGTTGAGGATCTTGCCAAAG
The DNA here is from genome assembly GCA_031375795.1 of Bacteroidota bacterium. GTDB lineage: Bacteria > Bacteroidota > Bacteroidia > J057 > JADKCL01 > JADKCL01. The sequence continues at coordinate 1,106 of JANMIM010000963.1, read as the reverse complement.
GTGTACAGCACCACCATGTCCATGAGGAGAAACCAGACACCCAGTGGATGGTTGGAGAGCCAATATGTGAAAAGCGACCATGGCTGCCTTACGGCGACCTTCAGGTCGGCAGGCACTGTGAGGTGGTTCCACAGCACGGTGAAGCCCTTGTCACCCAAAATGCCCATCAAGATCAGCAATACGACAAACGAGGCGGTGAGCAGGGTGAGTATGACCCCGACAAATCCCACGCGTTTTACAAATTGCCCGTACCAGTCCATGGCCCTTGCGCTTACTTTTGCACCATTTTACGCATTCCGCCGACCTTTAGATATATGAATCCTACGACCATCCCAGCCAAGTGCCCAAAGTGCGATATGCCGCCGATCGACTTGTCGGTGAGCTTCTCGATCACCACCAATCCTGCGGAGATCACTGCTGCGCCGATCAAGAATTTCTTGATCGGGAAGCGCATGGGTAGGAACATGAGCCCGAGTTGCGTCTCTGGAAAGTAGAATGCATAGAGGACCAACATGCCAAACAAAGCGCCCGATGCACCCAAGACACCGATCGGGGAGGGGTCCAGCAAGGCCGTGAGGATCGTGGATCCAAGTCCGATCAAGAGATAGGACAGCAAGAACCGCTTGCCGCCCATGACCATCTCCAACTTGACCCCAAAGCTGTAGAGTGCAAACATGTTGAAGAAGATGTGCCACACCGCAATGTGGCTGAAAAAGGAGGTTACCAATTGCACCGGCTTGAATTGCCCCGCCTCTGGCCCAAGCCTCGGTTCGCCATCCTCATACATCAAGAAGTAGGTCTTGCCACCCTGGGTGTACTCTTCATGGATGCCAAAGTAGTTGGCTTTTTCAAGCACAAAATAGTCGCTGATCACCGGTTTCAAGTTCAAGGCCAGAAAGACCAAGAGGTTGATGATGATCAAATTGAGGACGACGGGGGTGATGTGGATTCTCGGCATGTAGCATTAAGCGTTTTTGAGGAAAAATTGTTCGAGGTCTTTCAAACTCAATTTGTAATACGTGGGTTTCCCCGCTGGCGAAAAACGAGGTTGCTCGCATGCAAACAATTGATCGACAAGGGTTTTCATTTCCACCGCATCCAGGTTC
>JANMIM010000950.1:0-2483 GCA_031375795.1 Bacteroidota bacterium | reverse complement strand
GACGGCACCGGTGAGCGCCTGCAAATCGTGCCCGACGAAATGCCGCGCATGCCCGCCACCTGCTTCAACGGTTGCGGCCCCTGCCAGGACGCGCGCTACCTGCTCTGGGCAGACGAGTTCAATGGCCCTAATATCGATCCTGCAAAATGGAATTTTGAGATCGGAAATGGCGTCGGCGGCTGGGGAAATACCGAGCAGCAGTATTACACATCCAATCCCGCAAACGCCAGCATCGCCAACGGAAACCTGGAAATCACCGCCCGCTTGGAAAGCCTAGGCGGATTCTCCTACACCTCTGCCCGCATGACCACCCTCAACAAAGGCGACTTCAGATACGGGCGCATCGAGGCTAGCATCAAATCACCGAAGACGCAGGCCATCTGGCCCGCATTCTGGCTCCTGCCGACTGACCAAGTCTATGGCGGATGGCCCCGCAGTGGCGAAATAGACGTTTTTGAACTGATCGGGAGTGCCCCAGACCGCGCACACGGTACGATTCACTATGGCGCAGCCCCTGGCGCCGGCCACTTCAGCGACGGCAGCTATTACGACCTGCCCGGTGTAGACGATTATGCCGACGGGTTCCATGTTTTCGCAATCGAATGGGAACCCAACGAAATCCGCTGGTACATCGATTCCGTACTTTACCATTCGGTGAGTCCCTGGGAGATTTTCCTCTACGATTGGCCATTTGACCAAGACATGCACATCCTCCTCAATGTCGCCGTCGGCGGCTATTGGCCTGGCTATCCCAACGGCGCCACACAATTGCCGCAAACCATGACCGTGGAATACGTTCGCGTTTACAGCTCCACGCCATTGGCAACAGAGGATAATGTGGTCGAGCCGACAGTACACGTTTATCCCAATCCCTCGTCCGATGTGTTTTTTGTTGATCTGGGTGCGGAGCCGCAGGGATCCGTAAGCATGGACGTATTGGACCTGCAAGGCCGGATTGTATTGTCACAGGACTTGCGGTCACGCCAAAGTCAATTTGACATGAATGGCGAGCCCGCCGGGGTTTATTTCTTGCGGCTGAGTGGCGTGAAAGGCGGCATTGTAAGGAAATTGGTGTTGCTGGATTGAGGGGACTTTCGTTTCCTGTGAATGCATCATTGAGACGTAACTTGTTGCTGCTCCATTGAGTAGATGGGTTTTCCGGCGATGATTTCGGGTGTGAATGTTCGCCCCTAGGTCACGATTTGAGTAAAAATCCATAACTTTGAATCATGCAAAAGTCAAAAAAGCTCATACGGTTTGACTGGGCCATCAAGCGGATCTTGCGTGACAAGGCCAATTTTGATGTATTGGAGGGCTTCTTGACCACATTGCTCAATGAGAAAGTAACCATCAAGAGCATCCTCGGCAGTCAATCCAACAAAGAATCCAACGACGACAAATACAACGATGTCGACATCCTGGTGGAGAATTCCAAAGGTGAACTTGTGATCATCGAGGTTCAAAATACAAAGGAGCACGACTACTTTCACCGCATCCTGTATGGCGCTTCCAAGGTCATCACGCAATACATCAACCAAGGCAATCCCTATTCAGATGTGAAGAAAGTCATTTCCATCACGATTGCTTATTTTGATCTGGGACAAGGACTGGACTACGTCTACCATGGTACAACGTCGTTCAGAGGTTTCCATCATGGCGACGTTTTGAATCTGTCGGCACGGCAGCGCGATCTCTACAATAAGATCAGTGTCCACCAAATCTATCCGGAATATTGGATCATCAAAGCGGGAATATTTGACGAACACCAGGTGTATGACCGGTTGGACGAATGGATCTACTTTTTCAAGATGGGTGAGGTTCAAGAGGATTTTACGGCAGCCGGATTGAAAGAAGCGAAGCGCATCTTGGACCGAATCAACCTTTCTGAAGAGGAACGTGAGGAATATGAAGCCTACCTTCAACGCTTGCATCGAATAGCGAGCCGTGAGACCAATGAGATGGAAGACATCAAGTATGCGATCCGGCAGGAAAAGGAAAAAGGTGCAGCCGAACTAGCAGAGGCCCAAAAGGCCGTGGAAAAGGCGTCCAAAGCACAAGTAAAAGCAGATAAGGCAAGAGCAAAGGCCGAGCAGGATAAGGCAAAGGCAGAGCTGGAAAAGACCAAAGCCGAGCAGGATAAGGCAAAGGCCGAGCAGGATAAGGCAAGGGCCGAGCAGGAAAAGACCAATGCCGAGGAGGAAAAGGCAAAGGCCGAGCTGGCCTTGCAGGAACATCTGGCCGCCTCGGTTTTGGCGATGCATATTCATGGGCTACCGGTGGGCACCATCGCCCAGACCTTCAGTTTGTCAGAGGAGCGCGTTCGGGAAATTATTTTAAAAGGCGCATCCAACTGATCGCCTAACCGATCAATTGCTCCTCGGTCTCCCCCTGTCAACACACATCGAGTAGGAGAAAATAGAGGCAGTTATTAGGCTGCTTCTATTTTCGTCCTCTCACACCACCGTGCGTACGGTTCCGTACAC
>JANMIM010000944.1:0-2952 GCA_031375795.1 Bacteroidota bacterium | reverse complement strand
CCGCAAGGAAAGGCGAAGGAGGCTTTTGACCAAAACCTGCAAAAAATTATGCAAAAGCAGCTGGAGGAGGGAAATCAATTACTCGTTCGTTGTTGCTGGAATTTCGCAGGCGGCGAGGAGATTTCAACTAGATTTGCGCTGCTCAAAATTCGACCCGGTGGGGCTGTGTGAAATCGATGGGGTCGCAGGGCAATGCATGGAAAAAGAATTCGAACTCAAGTCCAATTATTCCCCCGCAGGCGATCAGCCCGAGGCCATTCACCAGCTGGTAGAGGGCTTGGATGCTGGCGAAAGGCACCAAGTGCTGCTAGGCGTCACCGGCTCCGGCAAGACCTTTACCATCGCCAACGTGATCGAGCAGACGCAGCGGCCCACGCTCATCATGAGCCACAACAAGACACTCGCCGCCCAGCTCTACGGCGAATTCAAGACCTTCTTCCCCGATGCCCTCGTCGAGTACTTCATCAGCTACTACGACTACTATCAGCCCGAGGCCTTCATTCCCTCGACCAATACCTACATTGAAAAAGACCTGAGCATCAACCAAGAGATCGAAAAGCTGCGCCTGCGGGCCACCTCTGCCCTGCTCTCTGGTCGCCGCGACGTGATCATCGTCTCCTCGGTCTCCGCGATCTACGGCATGGGCCGCCCCGAGGACTTCAAGGCCGTGATCTGGGGCTTCAAGGAGGGCGAGAAGATCAGCATCAACGCCTTCCTCAACAAGCTCGTGGACCTTTTCTATAGCCGCACAACAGCCGATTTCAAGCGTGGCAACTTCCGTGTGAAAGGCGATACCGTCGACATTTTCCCTGCCTACGACGACTATGGCCTGCGCGTGATGTTCTTTGGGGATGAAATCGAGAAGATCCAAATCTTCGACCCCGAGAGCGGCCGCAAGCAGGAGTCCCTGCATGCCTACACCATCTTCCCCGCCAACCTCTTCGTCACCCCCAAGGATGCCCTGAACACCGCCATCAAGGAAATCCAGGCGGAATTGATGGACCGCGTGAACTATTTCAAGAGCGTCGGCATGTTCCTGGAGGCGCAGCGCCTGCTGGAACGCACGGAGTTTGACCTGGAGATGATGCGCGAGCTGGGCTATTGCTCGGGCATCGAGAACTATTCCCGCTACCTGAGTTTCAGGGACGCTGGCAGCCGCCCCTATTGCCTATTGGACTATTTCCCAGAGGATTACCTTCTGGTCTTGGACGAGAGCCACGTGACAGTGCCCCAGATACGTGGCATGTCGGGCGGCGACAAGACCCGCAAGATGACCTTGGTCGAGCACGGCTTTCGCCTGCCCAGCGCCATGGACAACCGGCCGCAGAAGTTTGAGGAATTTGACAGCATGATCAACCAGGTGATCTATGTGAGCGCCACGCCCAGCGACTATGAGCTTGAGATCTCTGGCGGGGTTGTCGTGGAGCAAATTGTGCGGCCCACGGGCCTGCTCGACCCCGAGGTCGAGGTGCGCCCGCTCATCAACCAGGTCGATGACCTGCTGGAGGAGATCGACGAGCGTGTGAAGCGCCATGAGCGCGTGCTCGTGACCACGCTCACCAAGCGCATGGCCGAGGAGATGTCGCGCTACCTCGCCGAACTCAAGATCAAGAGCCGCTACATCCACAGCGAGGTCGAGTCGCTCGAGCGCGTGGACATCTTGCGCGACTTGCGCGCGGGCAAGTTTGATGTGCTCGTGGGCGTGAACCTGCTGCGCGAGGGCTTGGACCTGCCCGAAGTGACCCTCGTCGCCATCTTGGATGCCGACAAGGAGGGTTTCCTGCGCTCGGCACAGGCGCTGATCCAGACGGCAGGCCGCGCCGCCCGCAACGTGGACGGGCGCGTGATCCTCTATGCCGACAAGATCACCGACGCGATGAAAAAGCTCATCGACGAGACCGCTCGCCGCCGCCGCATCCAGATGGATTACAATGAAAAACACGGCATTACCCCAGAAACGATCAAGCGCGAGAACGTCGACGTCTTCCAAAATGCCCTCGGTCGCCGCCTCAGCGGCGAGATCGAACCCGAGCCGGTGCGTGTGTTTTCCGCCCAGGAGGATCCCGCAGAGTACATGACCACGCCCCTCATCGAGGAGCGCATCAGGGCGGTGCGCAAAGACATGGAGGCAGCAGCCAAGGAACTCAACTTCGTGGAAGCCGCAAGGCTGCGGGATGAGTTGTTTTATTACCAGGCTATGCTGAAGCAGAATTCACAGAATTAGCAGAATTTACAGAATTAGCAGAATTTACAGAATTAGCTGAATTCATGCGATTACTGAATTGGGGCTTGGGGTTTGGGTTTTGGGATCCTTTTTTTCTTTGTTTTTTGTTGGGAACATTGGGTTGGGAGGCTATGCTTGGAAACAAAAAATCCGCTCCATTTTTGCTGGAGCGGATTTTTTTGTGTGGATGCTGATGCTTATTCCACCACCAATCTCGTCACGTGCTTGCCAGCAGCGCCTTCGACTTGCAGGAAGTACACACCAGCAGCAATCGTATTGAGGTCCAGTGTTTGGCGGAAGCTGCCATTGACGTCCCTGTAGGTTTGGCTGATGAGTTCCTGGCCCATCAACGAAACGAGGGAAATGCGCAGGTCTTGCACGGTACCTACCTCAGCGGCCACCATCACTTGGTCATGCGTTGGGTTGGGATAGACGCTCACGTCGGTACCCAAGGTGTTGGCGACACCCACAAAGTTGATCACCACCGTGTCGGTCACCGTGCTCGTGCCGCAATCGTTGGTCACGCTCAGGCTCACGATGTATGTGCCATTGGCGGCATAGGTGTGGCTGGGGTTCATCGTGGTGCTCGTGTTGCTGTCGCCAAAGTTCCAGGAATAGCTCACGTTGCCGCCACCCGTCGAGGTGTTGGTGAAGCCGACGGTCATTTGGTTCACACTGGTCGTGAAGGAGGCTGCCGCGGGTACAATGAATGAGAGCGTGACCGTGTC
>JANMIM010000906.1:0-2369 GCA_031375795.1 Bacteroidota bacterium | reverse complement strand
GGCTATGAGCAATCGAGCCGCACCGCCGACATCAGCTACCTCTTCGTGCCCTTCACCTCCATCCCCGACGAGCAGTTGCAAGTCACCGATGCCGATCGCAATGAGTACTACAACAAGCACAGGGAGGCTTACAAGCGCGCCGATGACGAAGTGCGCATCAAATATGCCTATTTCACTGTGAGCCCTAGCGCCGAAGACAGCTCGAATACCCGCACGGACCTCACCAAGCTGCGTGCTGACTTCCTCACAAGCACAGCGCCGTTTGAGTTTGCCAGCACCAGCTCAGATGATGCCGGGGTCGACACGACCGCCAAGCCATTGGCTTCCTTGCCAGCAGAATTGGTCGCCACCGGTGGTCGCACAGACACCGTGGTGGGCCCAGTGCTCGGAGCAGGTGGCTACCAGCTCATGCGTGTGGTCAAGGTCACCGAGGATTCTGTGAACGCCAACGTGCAGATGCGCCACATCGTGATCGCCCTCAAAGGTGGCACGGCTGCCGATAGCACCGCCGCCATGGCCAAGGCAGACTCCGTCGCCAAGGTTGTCAGGGGTGACTTGACCAAGTTTGGCGAAGTCGCAGCAGCCATGTCTGCCGACCAAGCCACGCAATTTACCGGTGGCGATCTCGGCTGGAAGCCAGAAAATGCATTTGGCGAGACGTTTGCCAAGGACATCAAGGCTGCATCGGTCGGCAGCGTGATCGTGACGAGCTCCCCACAAGGCTACCACGTCGTGGAGTTGCAGGCCCGCAGCAACAAGCTGTACAGCTTTGCACAGATCACCCGCATCGTGAATGCCGGCACCGAGACCAATGACTCGATCTTCAAGCGTGCGTCGATGTACCACGGCGAGGTCATCTCGGGTTCCGAGATGGACAAGTCGATCGAAAACTTCAAGGAAGGCCGTATCCTCACGAGCGGCAACATCGGCCCAGGCACTTACACCTTGATGGGCTTGACGGCAGGCCGCCCCGTGGTCACCTGGGCATTCAACCACGAGCAAGGCACCATTTGCGACAAATTGATCGAGGCCGAGGACGCATTTGTGATCGCCAAGCTGGAATACAAGGGCCAGAAAGGCTATGCCAACGTGGATGGCTTGAAGGAAAACCTCGAGTTTGAGCAGGCAGTGCGCAATTATGTGAAGGCCAAGCAGATCAAGGGCAAGCTCGGTAGCGGAGGTGCAGACCTCGCAGCCATGGCCACGGCCTATGGCGCAGGTGCCACCACGGGTAGCGCCAAGGGCCTGCGCATGGCATCGAGCGACGTGCAAGGTGTCGGCAATGAGCCCAAGGTGGTCGGCCGGGCATTTGGCCTGCAGCCCAATGCCCTGAGCAAGCCGCTCACCGGCAATGCTGGTGTGTTTGTGGTGAAGCTCGACGCCATCCAAGAGCCCGCCCCGATGGACGAGCTCAACAAGATGATCCAAACGCAAACGCTCAAGGGCGCCAAGGCCGAGCAGACCGTCAATGCCCTCTTCATGGGCATGCGTGAGCTGGCCGAGGTCCGTGACTTGCGCTACAAGGCCGACTTCTAAGGAAGCCGCTGCCAGAAAATCAAGACGTTCCATGCGCGGCGATGCCCGGTATGGAACGTCTCGTTTTTCGGGGCTTTGTTTATCGCTGTTTCCGTGGTTAATTTGATCCTCCATTTCTTCACTGCATGCTCAGGCTGCTTTCATACAACCACCTGTTCACCTACGTCGTGCTCTTCCTGATCACGGTGGCTTTGAGGTTGCCTACCTTTCACCCCAACTATTTCCAGCAAGACGAGAGTTTCTACCTCACCTGTGCTGAAAAAGTCGTGGACGGTGGCGTGCAATATGTCGATACCTGGGACAATAAGCCGCCGATCTTGGTGTGGTTTTATGCCATTTTCGTGGCCATTTTTGCCAGCAAGGCCATTTTTGCGATTCGGGTTTTTACAGTGATCTACATTTTTGTTTCGGCCTTGATGCTGAACCAATTTGTGATCGACAACAAGCTCATCGAGAAGTTTTCACTCTTGCCGGGCTTCTTGCTGGTCTTTTTCAGTTCGGTACCCTGGTATGCCGCCGAACTCAACGGGGAGGTGCTCATCAACCTGCCGGTGATGTTTGCGGTGTTTCAGATCTTGAACCTGGGCGAGCGCAGCCACAAAAACAACAACTATCTTTTTTTGGCGGGGATCCTGCTGGGCTTGTGTTTCATGATCAAGTACCAATCGATCTTCTTGTTCCTGGGCCTGCTCGGTGGCTACCTCACGATACAGCCACCCAAGCTCACGGAGGTGTTTTCCATGCTGGCGGGGCTGCTGCTCTCGATCGCCTTGATCATCGGCGGCATCTATCTCACAGGGGCCATCGACGCGTACTGGGACATCGGCTTGGTG
>JANMIM010000554.1:0-2774 GCA_031375795.1 Bacteroidota bacterium | reverse complement strand
GCTCAATCCCGAAAATGCTTTCGGTAAGGCTTACTTTCTCGCCGGTATCGGCACCCTTGATATTTTTGACCGTTAATTCCATGTTCTTACTTCTCGATAAAGATGTAACCGCCATTGTGACCGGGAACTGCGCCTGCGATGACGATCAAATTTTTCTCAGGAATCACACGCAACACTTGAAGGTTTTGCATTTTCACGCGGCGGTTGCCTGTTTGGCCACCCATGCGCATTCCTTTGAAAACGTGAGCCGGGGTAGAACCAGGGCCCAATGAGCCTGGGGCACGACCGCGGTTGTGCTGACCGTGGGTTTGACCACCGACACCATGAAAACCGTGGCGCTTCACGACACCCTGAAAACCTTTTCCCTTGCTCGTGCCGATCACGTCCACAAACTCACCTGGACGAAACATGCTTACGTCGACGGCATCGCCCAACTTGAAGGCCGAACCAGCAACCTCTTCGTATGTAGCTCCACCTTCTGCATCAACTTTCTTGAAAGTCGAGGGAACGAAGTATTCCGTTTCCCAAACCACACGCTTTGCAGTCGTGCCAGCTTTCTTGAAGTGACCGATCATCGGGTTAGGAGTGTTTTTCTCCTTCTTCTCGCCATAACCCAACTGAACTGCGGTGTAGCCGTCCACTTCTTGGGTCTTGAGCTGCGTGACCACACAGGGACCCGCCTCAATGACAGTACAGGGAATTGATTTGCGATCAGCATCAAAGATGCTGGTCATTCCCACTTTCTTACCAATAATACCAGGCATAGCCTTCTTCTTTATAGTGTGATCAAACTTTGATTTCCACATCGACGCCACTGGGAAGCTCAAGCTTCATCAGTACATCCACGGTTTTGGAGCTAGAGCTGAAAATGTCAATCAGGCGCTTGTAGGAGCAAACCTGAAACTGCTCACGGCTCTTCTTATTGACGTGGGGAGAACGGTTCACGGTGATCACGTTCTTGTCGGTCGGCAGAGGAATCGGACCGCTTACGACTGCACCCGTTGTCTTCACTGTCCTGACGATCTTCTCGGCAGACTTGTCCACGAGATTGTGGTCGTAAGACTTCAGTTTAATTCTGATCTTCTGATTCATGCTCATATAGAGTATTATGCCTTCGCGGCTTCGCCACGAATTTTTGAAACAACTTCTTCTTGCACGTTGCGCGGTGCCTGGGCGTAGTTGGAGAACTGCATCGTAGAGGCGGCGCGGCCTGAGCTGATGGTACGGAGCTGGGTCACGTAACCAAACATCTCGGAGAGCGGCACTTTTGCCTTCACAACACGGTCCTTACCACGTGAATCCATGCCTTCCATCTGGCCACGGCGCTTGTTGAGGTCACCCACAACTGCACCCATGTATTCCTCGGGGGTCACAACCTCGATGGCCATGATCGGCTCCAACAAAATCGGATTGGCTTGGCGGCAAGCTGCCCTGAAGGCCATGCGACCGGCAATCTCAAAAGAGAGCGCATCGGAGTCCACGTCGTGGAAGCTACCAAAGTGGAGGCGTGCACGAATACCGCTCACTGGGAAGCCTGCCAAAACACCTTCGTGCATGGCCGACTCAAGGCCCTTCTTGATGGCAGGGATGAATTCTTTTGGAATCACACCACCCTTGATCTCGTCGACGAACTCAAAGTGTTCGCCTTCTTTTTCTGCTGGTCCGATCTCCACGGAGATATCGGCGAATTTACCACGGCCACCCGTTTGCTTCTTGTAGACTTCGCGGTGATCGACTTTCTTGGTGATAGCCTCGCGGTATGCAACCTGAGGTGCACCTTGGTTCACTTCAACCTTGAATTCACGCTTGAGGCGGTCGACCAGGATTTCCAAGTGCAACTCGCCCATGCCCGAGATGATGACCTGACCAGACTCCTCGTCTGTACGGACGCGGAAGGTAGGATCCTCCTCGGCAAGCTTCAACAGACCGACTGTCAACTTATCGTTGTCAGCAGATGTCTTTGGCTCGACAGCCAAGGAAATCACCGGCTCTGGGAAGGTCATTTGCTCCAGAATGATCGGATGGTTCAGGTCACAAAGGGTATCGCCCGTTTTGATCTCCTTGAAACCAACAGCTGCAGCAATATCGCCTGCCTCGACCTTTGGGATCGGGTTTTGCTTATTGGCATGCATCTGAAGGATGCGGCTGATGCGCTCCTTGTTGCCTGAACGGGTGTTCAAGACATAGGAACCACCCTCGAGTGTACCGGAGTAGACCCGGAAGAATGCGAGGCGACCGACATAAGGATCTGTCATGATCTTGAACGCAAGCGCTGCAAACGGCTCCTTGGCATCTGGCCTGCGGATCACAGTTTCGCCGGTATCAGGATTGATACCTTCGACTGCATCCACATCCAACGGCGAAGGAAGGAATTGGCAAACTGCATTCAATGCATTCTGGACACCTTTGTTTTTGAAGGCAGAGCCACACATCATTGGTGTAATGGTCTGGGCGACAGTAGCCTGGCGCACAGCCTCGATCAATTCCTCAGATGTAATGGAGTCTGGATCGTCAAAGTACTTCTCCATCAGGTTGTCATCGTATTCTGCAACAGATTCGATGAGCTTACCTCTCCAAAGGATCACGTCGGCCTTCAAATCGTCTGGAATTGGAATCTCTGTCCAAGTCATGCCTTGGTCAGCCTCGTTCCAAACGATAGCCTTGTTGGAAATGAGGTCCACAACGCCCCTGAACTTCTCCTCGGCACCGATCGGCACTTGAAGCGGTACAGGATTGCCGTTGAGACGCTCAGCAACTTGCTTGACGACTTCAAA
>JANMIM010000904.1:0-4304 GCA_031375795.1 Bacteroidota bacterium | reverse complement strand
CGAGACCGACCAGTATGTGAACAACCAAAATGAAAAAATCAATGTCTATGGCGGCGTGCGGTACAAGCCGTGGCCCGAACTGAGTGTGACGCCCTTGCTCGGATACACCTGGGACACTCGCACGGCGATCTTGGGCACATCGGAGCCGACAGTGAAACTGGACCAAGGCATCACACCGGCCTTGTTTGTATTGTCGCAGCACGATTGGGCGGATGGCTTGAAGATGCGCACCTCGCTCACAGCACGCTACAAGGACATTTCCCCGCGGCGGCAGCACAACTTTGTGCTGGAGCATGGCTGGGTCAAGGAATTTGAGGAAGGCGTGACGCTCGATGCAGGCTTGCATGCGACCTCGCATGAGTTGGACGACTATCAGGGAAATTCCGTGAAGCGGATTTTGAGCGACTCCATCAGCCCACACATCGCGCTGTCCTACGCCTTCTTGCCCGGATTGGAGTGGCAATCCGACAACAGTCTCCTGCTGCACCGCCGCCGGTTTCTTTTCAAGAACCTAGTGATGCCGACCGCCGAGGAAAACAATCTCACATTTCAGGGCTTGGAAGTGGGCACCGCGCAGCGATTGAGTTTCGTGCGAAAGTCCTTGATGGCCTCCATCAATTACGAATTCCAGTTTTTCAGCCGCAGCTATATCCTTGAAAACAATACCAACCTCTCTGCCACGGATTTTGAACGGAGGCTCGAAGGTGAAAAGCAGAAGGATTTCGTAAAAAACCAGAACAAGCTGGAGGTGCTCACGGTCTTGCCACTGAGCCGTCGGCAAAGCCTGGAATTCAAGGTTTCCAACCAGTACCTGCAATATGACACGCCAAGCGAGACCAACTTTGACGACCGAGACGAGCTGAGCTGGGTCGCGTCTGGAAAGTGGACCACCAACTGGAGCAAGTCCTTTTTCACTGCGCTGGACCTACAAGGAAATTACCGGCACTACGCCTTTTTGCTCAAGGAAAAAAGCCAAGACAACTACATCCAGCGTTCGCTGAGGTTGGATTTTGATTTTGGATGGAGCATCGGCAAGCAGCTGCGGCTTGAGGGTCAGCAGGCCATCTACGTGACCTACAATGTGAAGGATTTCACCGACGCCAACAAGACAGACCGGTCTACGCGCAACTTGGAGAGTACCTTCAAAGCCATCTGGAAACCTGGCAAGCGGCTGCAGGGCGAGTTCAACTTCAGGCGCAAGGAGACCCATCAGAGCTATCTCAACTGGGCGGAATTCAAGGAAACGACATTGGACACCAACCGTATCCTCACGATCGAGAACAAATGGCGGGTGATGCTAGACCGGGCGGGCAAGCCTTGGCAATGGTATGTCGAGGCAGGCTACAAGCACTTTGACCAAACCAAGCAATTCAAGTCCAACGTGGTCGGGTTCGACAACTTCTTGAAAGCCATCAGCTTGCGGCAAACGAGCTTGCAGACAGGGCCACTCCTGGCCCTAGGGTACCGCAACCAGAAACAAAGCACGATCGACATCGGTATGTGGATGCAGGTGCAGATCCACAAAAACAAGTATGAAGTATTGGCAACCAACCAGATCTTTGGGGCGGCACAGCAAGAGGGTGCCCTTAGACAGATTCAAGTCGAATTCCGTCCATACCCCACGATGAGGATCAACTATTACTTCTGAGCCGGCTCACTCCATGGCGTCGGCGTCCACGGTGACGACGGTGGGGTTAAACGCTCCCTGCCTGTAAAGATCAAGGAATTCGGGGTCGTTTTTGGTCTCCTCAATTTCAATGCGATGATCGAGGACTTCTTGTTTGGTGATGTTGTCGCCTGGGTAGGTGAGGCCGTGGTAGAGGAAAATGGCGATGAGGAGATTCATAGTATTACTTAATTTTTAATGAGTGACTGAGACGATTTACTGATACAATTTTCGGGTGTGGCACTGGTTCCAATGGAAACAGTATTAGCGGTTTGGTAACATCCTAACGTGTTTTTGGAGTAGGAAATGGGCAAGGAAATGCGTAGATTTGAGGACTGTTTCCAAGGAGAGATGCACAGGCTTAAAGAAATCATCAGGGTTGTAGGACGAAAGCGCCTCAAGCGAATCGAGGTATTCAATGATTCTGGCAGCGCCAATCGCAAGAACTCATACTACCGCTTTTACCATGGTGTCAAAGATGGCCTCTACAACACAGATGAAGAGGCTGCCCGCGCCCTCTGCAACACAGACCCGACAGACAAGAAGTACCTGATGCTCAAGTCAAGAGTGAGAAATCGACTCTTGAACACGCTTTTTTTCCTAGACAACTCCTCCGCCTCCGAATACGAGCAGGCCGTGCTGCAATGCAACCGCAACCTTATGGCGGCCAAAGTACTGCTCATGAATGGGGCAAGGGACGCCGGAGAATCGCTCCTACGCTCGACCTTGACGATGGCCGAGAAATTTGAAATTACCGACGTTACGCTGAATTGCCTATTGAGCCTCAGATATTCGGCATCTTTTGCGGGAAATGTCGCCGAGTTTGAATTGTTCAGACGACGCTTTGCCGAGGTCTCCCAGGTCTTTGCATTGGAATGCAAGGCAGAGGAGTACTTTCAGATCCTGGCATTGCCATTTAGCCGTAGCCATACAAAGCGACCTGAATTGGCGGGAGTGGCCCTTCAATATGTCGAGGAGATCGAGCAGGAGCGTAAGAAATATAGCTCGTTTAAGCTCGAATTGGTGTTTTTTCGACTCAAGGTGATCGCTGGTCAGATCGGGATGGACCACGATTATGTACTCAAGGCATGCGAGGAAGCCGAAATCTACCAGAGTAAGAAAAAGCACCTGTTTGCGAAAATTCGTCTCGGGGAAATCGCCGTGTACCGCATGTCGGCCTACCTGCACCTGGGCAGGTTTGAAGACGGCAAGGCTGCGGCCGACGGCAGCATCAGATATTTTGGCGACGGCTCGCTCAACTGGGTCATTTATTTGGAAACCTATTTCCTGCTTTGCATGCATACCGGCAACTATGTGCAAGCCTCCCAAATCTACGACAAGGTGAGTTCGCACCCGCGATTTGCCAACGTAGATGAAACCCGCAAGGAAAAATGGAGGATTTTTGAAGCATTCCTGCGGTACATGCTCAATGGCCGCATCGACGCCGCCGCCGGCGAGGTCGCCGAGACACAATTCAGGCTCATGAAGTTTCTCAACGAGGTCCCCAACTATAGCAAGGACAAGCGTGGGCTCAACATCGCCATCATCATTTTGCAGGTGTTGTTTTTGCTGGATCGCCGGGACTTTGATGGCATCATCTCCAAGGCAGAGGCCCTCAAGGTCTATTGCAGCCGCTACCTGAAGCAAGACGAGAATTACAGAAGCAACTGCTTCCTGAAAATGATGCTCATGATGGAGAAAAAGGGCTTCAAGTACGAAAGCACCAGCAAAATCACCGAGCGCTATTACCATCTCCTCAAGGAGAGCCGGGGCGACTTTCAAAACGGTAGCCTCCACAGCATGGAGATCATCCCCTATGAGCAACTTTGGGCCACGATCCTCGGCAAGTTGCAGGCCATGAAATAATGTTTTTCCCAGCGCAAGGCTGATCCGATTGCTAACTAGCGCATGCAGTCACCCCTTCAGGACCAGATGTCCTCTGAAGACTTGTGGCTAGGCTTGCCAGCCTGCTCTTGCTTGCGCTTGCGCGCGATGCTCAAGGTGACGATGCCACCCACCAATCCCAATCCCAAAAACACGATCCACCCGCTGCTGCGGTGGCGGGAGTTGAGGCCATCGTTGGCGGTTTTGAATGCCGTTTCATAAAACACATCCGTTCCCGACTTGCCGATGCGTTGGTTTTCAATGTCTTCGCCGGTCACCTTTACCTTCATCTCGGGGACCGTGAGCGAATCATAGCTTTTTTTGTCGGGATCAAAGAAGTAAAAATTGATCGGCCCCAAATCATAGTCGCCAGCCCGGGCCGGCAGCATCGACCATTTCCAGGACTTGTCGCCCAGCATGCCATTTCCTTGGAAATGGGTATTGAATTGTGTGTTGGGGTCATAGGTTTCAAAGCTCTCTGGAAATCGTATCACGGGGTCTGCCATCATCGCCATGTTGCCGTTGCCGGTGATCTTGACCTCGAGTTCCAGGTTCTCACCCGTCTGGATCTCCTTTTTGTTCAGGAAGGCCTCCAGTTTGAATTTGCCGACCATGCTGGCATCGGTGAGGGTCGTGGGTGGCAGTGGCCGCACCACGAGCTTGCGGTCTGCCGCCTTGATCTTGATGTTCTCAAACTTCATGTCCTGCCCCATGAACCGGGCGATCGGGCTGGCATTGGTGGCCAAGGCAAGCT
>JANMIM010000775.1:0-5405 GCA_031375795.1 Bacteroidota bacterium | reverse complement strand
CCTCGAGCGCCGCTTCCAAAAAGTGATCGTCGAGCCGACCTCGCCCGATGAGACCCGACAAGCAGAACTCTGGGGGGGCGACAAGAGGCTTAGCTCCGGCAACCTGGAGCTGGCACGCCTTGGATCAGGACAATCACGCCGCGTGGCCACACCGCCACCGCAAGCCACTTTTGGGTTTCGGAAATATTGGGAAAAGAATTTGACGCGAGCCGGGGAATAGGAATTTTCAGGGCTCGATCGAAGGAATCGCAGAAGATGGCGCATCGGGAAATTTCACCTTGCGGTAGATTTCCTCCATCGCCACCATGATGTCTAGCGACCGCAGCGTGATCGTTTGCTTGAGGTCGATGTAGATATCAGATTCCCACCTACCCGAATCGTTTCTAAAATACACCTCGACTTGAGGTGCCTTTTGTTCGACCAGCAAAATCTCTCGCAAGCTGGGAATCATGCGATAACCGACCGATTTTATGCCTCGGTCGTGGATGCTTGTGCTTTCAGACAAAACCTCGACAAGCAGCATCCATCGCCGCGCCGATATTGATTGCAATTCGACTATGTTCTGGTTCACCGCCTGCCTTGTCGTAGATCTCGCTCGCCATCGATGTACTCAGCTCTACCCTCGATGCCGTCGAGGTAGGTAAAGTATTCGGCAACGGTTGCCTTGACGTTCTTTTCTGCAAAGCCCATGAGACAAATTTAGTCAAGCCTACCTGAATAGGCAAGCCTGACGACAGGCAAATCAAGCCCCCAAACCCAATGAATCCAGATAATTCTCCCCAAAAATTGTGTTCCTCCACAAAATCGCCGTAATTCATTGTCGGATTTTGTTGGTGGGGCTTAAACCTTGATTGCAGGGCTGAGTCTCTTGGGTAGTTCAGAAAAAATGAGAGTGAAGATTTGATATGAGATCGACCAGAATCACGGCCATCACGGCCACATTGTTCATTGCTTTGGCGGGATTGTTGCATGCGCAGTCGACGTTTCACCAGGTGTACACGATACTCCAATCGAAATGTGCCACCTGCCATGGCGGTCCCACCCCGATTGCCTACGACATGGGCACGACCGAGGCCTCGACCTACGCGGCCCTCGTGGGCGTGACGCCACTGAACCCCTCGGCGGCAGCCAAGGGCCACAAGCGCGTGGATCCCGGGCACCCTTACAACAGCTTCGTGCTCAAGAAGATCGGCGCCAACCTCGACGGGTATTTCAACTTGGATTTGCCCTCGGAGGGTGACCCGATGCCCCAAGGCGGTGCCCCCTCGCTGAGCAGCTACGAGGCCGAGCTCATCCGCCAGTGGATTTTGACGGGTGCCAGCCAGTCGGGCAGCCAGGTCGACACGGCATTGATCCTGGACTATTACACCAACGGCGGGCAGGCTTTGTCGCCGCCACCTCCAGCGCCTGCACCTGGCACGGGCGTGCAGGTGAGGCTCGGGCCGCTTTTCCTGCCGCCCCTCGGCAATCCCGGCAACGAAATCGAATACCTGAAAAAAGAGCAGCTCAATCTGGGTGTGGACAAGGAAGTCGTGCGCATCGAGGGCGACCTCTCCTCGCAGTCCCATCACTTTCTATTGTTCATGTTTGACGACTCCTCGGCTGCCGCAGGCTACCCACAGGGCCTGCGCGAAGTCAACATCCTCAATGTCGCCACCGACGGTGCCAAGCAGTTGGAAGGCACGTGGCAGTATGACTACGCGATGGATTTGCCTGCCGGCACGGCATTTTTTTACGACAAACGCGATGTGCTGGACCTCAATTATCACCTGAAAAACTACAGCGCCACCGAGATCTTGCCTGCCGACTTGTACGTGAACATCACCACCCAACCTCGCGGGTCTGGCGCGCGCGAGATGCGCGCACGATTGGTCAACAACGGCAATCTCTTCATTCTACCGAACTCCACGCCGCTGGTCACGATGAACGACACCTGGGCCGGCGACGACGACCGCGAGATCTGGCAGATCTCCTCCCATACCCACAAGTATGGCACAGACTTCGACATCTACGTCCGTGACTCCACCAACGGGCAGTTGGGCCCGCAGATCTACGAAGGGTATTACAACCGCGATTATACCTTCAACCAGGGCTACTACGACTACACCCACCCTGCCATCCGCATTTTTGACTCGCTTTACACAGTGTACGCCAGCGAAGGCCTGATCTTCAAGACCCGATACAACAACACTTCTGGTAACCTGATCACCTTTGGACTCACTACCAACGATGAGATGCAGCTGTCGACCTATTTGTATGTGAACAAGCATGAGGTCCCGGCTGTCGGCAACACGCCGGCGACGATCGCCGATCCTTACAAATTCAAAGTCTTCCCCAATCCGATGCAGGACGTGACGACGGTGGATTTTGGTGGGGTGCGCAGGTCTGGCAACTATGCCATCATGGACATCAACGGCAAGGCCTTGGTCACCGGCGAATTCAAGCAACGCACGGAGTTCACGGTCGACAAGCCCGCACTCGCTGCCGGTGTCTATATGCTTCAACTCACCCTCGACAATGGCAAGGTCCTGAGCAGGAAGTTGCTGGTCGATTGAGAAGGCTTGCATGGAAATGAAATCCGCCTGGGTAGCTGAAGCTGCTCAGGCGGATTTGTTTTTGCAGCATTTGGGGCCTGCCTTTTGGCAGGCTGTCGTGTGGGCCCGCCAAAACAAATGCCATGGCAATTGCGCCCTTGCAGGGCTATCATTGGTGGTTGCTGCAGACGATGGGCGTTGCCCATCGCTGACCTATCGCGCCCCTGCGGGGCTGTTGGGCTCCGACATGCTGCCGCAGAAGTGCACGGTAAATAATTGTAGATCAATGATGTGCGCTACGAAGCACCCGCAAATCAACAGGGCCGCAGGGGCGTGAGAAGCCACCGTAGGGCATCGCCCTACGCTACGAAGCACCCACAAATCGATAGCCCCGCAGGGGCGCGATCAAGCATTGATATTGGACATTCGTTGTTCAGGAAGCTAGCACCGAATGGATGGGGCGCAAATCCCTTGCCGCAGCTGTGCACCAGGAATTTGCCAGCCATTCAGTTTACGCGAAACATGCCTTATTCGCTCAAATTCGAGGGATGTCAGGAGGAATGAAGTCAATCCAGACACCGACCCCGCCGGCGCATCACCAGTTTCCAAGCCTTTCCTCCACCGTGTAGGCTCTCACAACCCCGTTTTGCCCGAGGATACAGAAACTGCGGCGATGAGGACCGGGAATGATGGCAATCGGGTCAAAGTCAGATTCCTCGGGATCGATTTGCACCTCCATTTCCTTGGAGGCACGGTCGCCACTGATGTCAAACACGGCGACCTTGAAACCTTGGTAGGTAGCCAATTCACGTGGGGTTTCGTGTTCGGATAGGATCGCCAGCAATTTTCCGGGCAAGAAACAATGGTCGACGACGGGCCAATGAAGGATATTTTCAATGAAAGGGTTTTCCAATGCCAGTCCCAGCAATTGGCAACCGTTGCCAGTGGCCACGGCGCAGAGCTTGCGGGCATCAAATTCCTCGCAGAGCACGTGCTTGTACCCCAAAGTGCCCAATTCGATTTCCCGCACCTTCCCATCCGGGTCGATGATCACCAGGTGGTCTGACAACACACCGACCACGTCCAGGTGCGACTCCAGCATCGGTTGGAAAAAAGCATTGGAAGGCACGGTCCAGAGTTGTCCATCCGCCGACTGACAATTCACTACCCCCAGTAGCTCCCCCGCCGAATTGTAGCGTTTCAGGGAGGCATAGCTGGGCCCAGACACCAAAGTCGAGACATCGCCGCCGAGCCGCGTACACAATCCCTTGAGCCGCCCAACCTCTTCCTCCATCCACTTGGGTGTGCCGACCGTGACAGCGCTTTCGAACCGTTCGTTTTGTGGGAGCAGCTTTTGCGAAAAGCTCGTTTGTGTGCCCGCAACGAGGCAGGCCCATCCATACTGCCCCGTCGGCGGAATCAAGATCACACCACCGCCGACTTCCAACTGCTCCGCCCAATGGTAATATTCCACATGTCCCTGCCAATTGAAACGCGCGATCCACAGGTGGGTTCCCTCCTGACCCACGGCGAGTACTTGGTTGCCGATGACATGGCAACTCTGCCACTGGATATTTTTGTTCAGTTGCGGCACCACGATCGGCTGACGGTAGTCTTTTTTGAATTTGCTGTTAAACCGGCTCACGTCTCCGCTCAGGAGGCCGTCGCCCTCCACAAATTTGGGCAGCAGTTGCAAGGGACTATTGTCGCCCTCTAGGGCCTTGGTGCTCACGATTTCATAGGCGATGCTGCGCGCCGTGTCACGCGGCAAGCCCGGCTTCAATTGCCCGAAATGCCCGGACAAAATGGTCAAAAACGATCCCTGCCGCTGCTCGGGCGTGTGTTGCTTGTACAGTTGCTCGATTTGCTGGGCCATGTCGATCTCGGGCACGGTGCCGACGGTGTCCAGGTATTGTTTCAGGCAGGCTTCGCTTTGCTTGTCGTCCTGCCAGCCTTGCAAGAGGGTGACGAGGGCGCGGTCTTGGCGGTCCATCTTGCCCAGCAGGATGCGGCTTGCTTCGAGGAAATCGGCTTTTTCCATCGCTGCCTCCACGCAGCGCTCATATTGCAAGTCGGCCCGCGCCTTTTTGCCGATGGCAGCATAGAGGTCGCCCGCCTTTTCCCAGTTTTTCAGCTCCAGGTAAATTTCGATGGCATCGAGGTATAGCCCGCCTTTTTCCAGGCACTCGGCCGCCATGGGCAGCTGCTTGAGGTGCTCCTTGTAAATCGCGGCCGCCTCGCGGTACATGCGGCCCTGCACCAAGACATTGGCGGCGCCGTGCAAGTCGTGGAGCAGGTGGGCAAAGATGTAGGCGGCCTTGTCGTAGTCGCCGCGCGCAATCGCCTCATTGGCAGCCTTGAGGTAGCGCTCCCGCATGGTCTTGTAGCGGTCGGATTCGACGTTCCAGGTATTCCCGCCCAGACCACCGCCGATGCCGCCGAGGTTGAAGCGGGGATCCTTTTCGCTTAGGCTGCCGCCGGCGCTGCCCATGCCACGGTTGGCGTAGGGATTGTCGAGCGGGATCGCGAAGCGCAAGGCCATGTCGGGATCCTTGTCAAACAGGTCCATGAGCTTGTCCAGGGCATTCCCGCGCTGCTCGCCGAGGCCGTCCATCTGACTTGCTAGCCAGGCAGATAGCGTGCCGAGTGCATCAAAACCGGATCCGCCCGTTCCTTGGCCGGGCGATTGCGTCCCCATGAGGCCCCTGGTCATCGACAAGCCGCCTTTGAGCAAGCCTGCCTTGAAACGGCTCCATGGGCTGTCGTCTTCCTTATCGCCCAGTTCGCTCAGGGGGCGTCGGTCGATGCCGTCTTTCAGCGCATCCAAAGCCTCGTCCATGCTCGGCTGTGGTACCTTGGCCTCGTGCAGGG
>JANMIM010000768.1:0-2697 GCA_031375795.1 Bacteroidota bacterium | reverse complement strand
CCGAGGTAGTTCTCGATGCGCGAACTCGTTCCCGCCTGCCCGCCCGGCGCACGACGCTCGATGAGCAAGGTTTTGAGCCCCTCAGAGCCGCCATAGACCGCCGCCGCCAAGCCTGCGGGCCCGGCACCGATGATGGCGACGTCATACAAGTCGCTGCTCGCCTTGGGATTGAGGCCCAGTTTGGCAGCGACGTCCTCGTTTTCACGGTAGCTCACGTATGTGCCGTCTTCAAAGACCAGGTCTGGGAATTCTGCATCCTTGAAATCATAGAGTTGCATGTATTCCAGCGCCTTGGGGTTGCTGCGAATGTCGAGCCACTCATAAGGAAACAAGTTTCCTGCGAGAAAGTCCTTGATCGCGTGCGATTTGGGCGAAAACTGGTAGCCGATGAGCCTGATACCCTTGAATTCGGGTTGATAGTTGGCGACCCAGTCGTCGAGGAGGTCGTCCAATACGGGAAACAACTTTTCCTCTGGCGGATCCCAAGGTTTGAGCAGGTAATAGTCCAGTTGCACATCGTTGATGGCGCGAATGGCGGCGTCGGTGTCGCTGTAGGCGGTGAGCAGTACCCGCTTGGCGGTGGGGAAAAATGGCTTGGCTTTTTCCAAGAACTCCACGCCCAGCATTTCGGGCATGCGTTGATCGGAGAGGAACATGGCGACCACATCGCCTTTTTTCTTCAGCTCTACGAGGGACTCGAGCGCCTCGGCCGCACTCTCGGTGCTCAGCACGCGGTGCGTCTTGCGGTATTTGGTCTTCAGGTCGCGGCTCAGGGCCCGCAACACGTTGGCATCGTCGTCGACGGTGATGATGATCGGGAGTTGGCTCATAGCGGGTGTATCGTGGGTATCAATTCAATGGAAAACAGAGGAAAAATGTCGTCTCTCCCGGTTTGGACTGGACTTTTACATCGCCGCGATGGCGCTGCACCATGATCTGCCGCACCACATCCAATCCCAATCCAGTGCCCTTGCCGATGTCCTTGGTCGTGAAAAAGGGATCAAAGACCTTTTGCAGGACCTCGGGGGGGATGCCCGTGCCGGAGTCGGTGATGTCGATTTTCACAAATGGGCCATCTTGGCGTGTATGGATGCGTATCGTGCCGCCGATGCCTTCCATTGCGTCGAGGGCATTGTCGATGATGTTGGTGAAGACTTGGTTGACTTCGCCGGGAAATGCGGGAACGAGGGGCAGGCTGCTGGAAAATTGCTCGTCGATCGCGACCTTGTTGGCGCGGGCCTTGTGTCCCAGCATGGTGAGCGTGGACCTGATGCCTGCATGCATGTCGGTCGGCTGCTTGTCATTGGACTGGTCCATGTGGGTGTAATGCTTCACGGAGCCGACGAGATCGGAGATGCGTTTGCTGGCGTCGCCGATTTCATTGACCATTTTCTCGGTGATGAGGTTGCTCACGATCCAGCCGATCACGGGAGCGAGGTTTTGGTCAGGCACGACGCCGTTCACCTCCGTGAGGTCGTCGACCACAAAGTCGAAGTCTGCAAGGGTCTCTGCCCATTCAAAAGCATGCTCAAAGCCCCGCTCGTCCATCCAGTCTGCCAGCTCATCCTCTAGTGCGGTGCGTTGCATAAGGGTCTTGGAGGCCTTGCCCAAGTTCTCGATGCGCCTGAAGATCACGTTGTTCACCACGTCGACCTCGGCATCGCCGACCTTGATGTGCATGATCTGCTTGAATTTTTCAGGAATGGCCTGTAGGTGGTTCTTGAGGGCATTGCTGCTGCGCACCACGGCGGCTGCCGGATTATTGAGCTCATGGGCGAGGCCCGCACTGAGCTTGCCGAGCGACGCCAACTTTTCATTTTGTGAAGTGAATGCCGTGAAGGCCCGCACGCGGTTGGTCATGAAGTGCACAAGCGCCTCTGTGAGGGCGTGGTGGTTGCAGATCATGTCCTGGAAATGATCGCGGTGCAGGCGCAACACGATGGCTGCTTCCTTGGCTTCGGCATATCCGTTTGACACTTTCAACCTGGAGTAGGGGAGCAAGCCGGTGATGTCGCCGGGTCCGATGTCGTTGACCTCCTGTCGCTGCCCATTGCGCTCAAAATAGATGCGAAACTGGCCTTTCAATATGAGGACAAACCAATCTGCCGGCATGGCCGGGGCAAAAATGTACTCTCCCGCAGAAAGCACCAGTAGCTCGGAATTGTCGAGGAGCCATTGCAAATCGGCCTCTGGGAGGTCTTTGAGATCGGTTTTTTCCCGGATGATCGCCAGGATTTCTTGTGGGGTCATTTTCGTTGGGAATAATTGGTTTTATCAATGTTGCCGACAATCGGCGATACTTGGCCATGGATTGGATATGAGGTCCAATGCGACCCGCTTGTACAGCGATACCCGCATCAAATCCTCGCCTGGTACTTGTGCAACTCGCCGTAGCGGCCATTGAGGGCAAGGAGCTCCTCGTGGTTGCCTTGCTCGGCGATGCGGCCGCTCTCGATGACCAATATCTGGTCTGCTTGGCGGATCGTGCTCAGGCGGTGGGCGATCACAAATGTCGTGCGGCCCTTCATCAGTTCGCCGAGGCTCTTTTGGATCATGGCCTCGCTCTCGTTGTCGAGGTTGCTCGTGGCCTCGTCCAGGATGATGATGCGCGGATCGGCCAAGATGGCGCGCGCGATGGCGATGCGCTGCCGCTGACCGCCGCTCAGCTTCACGCCCCGCTCGCCGATCACGGTCTCG
>JANMIM010000758.1:0-1341 GCA_031375795.1 Bacteroidota bacterium | reverse complement strand
CATCAAAAACTGTCCCGTCTTGCAACATGCCGTGGTAGTTCATGCGCACATGCATGCCATTGGTCGGGTAGTCACCCGGGCCTGCCGCGACGGTGTAGAGGCGCAATCCAGTCGGGTAGGTGATGATCTTGGAGGAATCCGCGATTTGGAAGGGTTGAAATTTTGCCCCTGCTTCCCCTGATGGATCCCCATCGTCCTTTTTGCTGCTGCATGCCACGAGTTGTGCCAGGAGCAGGATGGCGAGGGCCGCCATTTTCCAAGTTTTTCTAGTATTCAAGTGCATCCTTGTATTGCTCCAACAACCCCAAAAACTTGGCTTCTGTTTCGTCGATGTTCAGGTCTACCTTGCCGCCCGAGGCATTGTAGTGGCCGCCGCCCTTGAAATGCGCTGCGAATTCATTGCAGGGAAACTTGCCGATGGACCTGAAGCTGAGCTTGGTGCCGCGGTCTGAAGCCTTGAGCAGCACCCCGAAATTGATGCCTTTCAGGCTCAGTGCATAGTTTACAAGCCCCTCGGTGTCCCCGGGACCCAAGTCAAAGCGAGCTCCCTCTGCGCGCGTGACACACATATAAGCAGTGTGGTACTCGGGCAGCACGCGCAGCTTCTTATAGAGCATGAAGCCCAGGAAGCGTGCCCGCTTCTCCCCAAAGTTGTCGTAGATCAGGTTGTGAATCGGGCCGACCTCGATGCCCGTCTCCAGCAAGGCGGCGGCGATGAGGTGCACCTCGGGGGTGGTGGTGCTAAACCTGAACGACCCTGTGTCGGTCATGAGCCCCACGTAGATGTTGGTGGCGATGTCTTGGTCCACCAACTCGACCACATTCATTTGCACAAACAGCCTGTACACCATCTCGGCGGTCGAGGAGAGCCCGGCGACATGAAATGTGTACTGCGCAAAGTCCTCTGGATCCAAGTGGTGATCGATCATGGCGCGCTCGGCTGTCGAGGCGAGAATGTAATTTTCGATCTCGCCGCAGCGGCGCAATGCTGAGAAATCCAAGCAAAACACCAATTCGGCGGCAGCCACAAGTTGTGCCGCCTCTGCTGGCTTGGCTGAGGCATCGAGTACATCTGTGCTGCCGGGCAGCCATGCGAGGTACTGGTCAAAGGCGTTGGGTACGATCACCTGGACGGTCTTGCCCATTTTTTGCAGCATCAAAGCAAGCGCGACCGACGACCCGATCGCGTCGCCGTCGGGATTGGAGTGCGTTGTGATCACGATCGGGCCACACGTCTCCAATTTCTGAAGAAGGCGATCCACCGACTCAGGCTTGAAAAGGATCAACTTCTTTGCGATTTCACTCATCATAGGCGGCAAAACTAATCATTTTTCGCCTTGT
>JANMIM010000745.1:0-2580 GCA_031375795.1 Bacteroidota bacterium | reverse complement strand
CAATGGCCACGTGGAGATTCTCCAACTCCTGCTCTCGCACGGCGCCAACGTCAATGCCCAAGACAAGTCGGGCCTCACTCCCCTCATGGCCGCCGCCGAAACCGGCAACACCGTCGCCGTAATCCTCATGCTCGACAAGGCCTCAGACGTGAACCTCCAGGACTACGACGGCTTATCGCCGTTGATGTTGGCGGTCACGGGCGGGCAGCTCGACGTCGCCCGCATCCTCTTGGAAAACGGCGCCAAGCCCGACATCGCCGACGACCAATTTTGGACGCCGCTCATGATCGCCGCCAACCAAGGCGACATCGAGAGCGTGCGCCTGCTGCTGGAGCACAAGGCCGACCCCAAGGTGCGCTGCGGCCCCAATGGCTACCGTGCAGTGGACATGGCCAAGGCCAACGGCCACAAGGAAGTGGTGGCGCTCTTGAAGGAATAAGGCGCTTGCACATTCATCTGCTTTTGGGTTGATTTGCAGAAACAATTTATTTCCAATGAGTCAACCCAATTCACCTACCCCACCCAAAGAAAAAGGCGGCATCGTCAGCAGCATCGCCATGCTGATTGGCGGCTTGCTAGCGCTTTTCAGCTTCCTCGGCGTGCTCAACACGGCCCTTGGCTGGGATATACGCATCAAGGGAAGTGCCCTGCCGAAACACTGGGGCGAGGCGCTCGGACTCGTCGGCGTGACGGCCGTCTTCTGGGCGATCTGGGCATTCTTGACCTATGTGGGCCCGGTGCGCCGATTTGGACAGAAGCGGCCCTGGGTCATGGCGCTCATCGTGGTGCTCGGCCTGGTCGGGCTCATCGTCGGCATCACCATCTGGGACAATGGCAACATCAAGGCGCGCGACGAAGCCTGGGAAGCAGAAGCGATTGCAGACTCCCTCGACCATATCGCCGACAACAAGGCAATGTTTGGCGACAAGCCCGTCCCCTACCGACTTGCTGTCCTCAATCCCGAGACGACTCCCGTGGAGGTCTATGTCGACAGCCAATTGGTTGCCACGATCCCCGGTTTGCAGGGCACACAGTTGGATCTTCCCTGGCAATCCGCCAAGGTCGCCGTGAAAAAAGACGGCAAGAAACTCGGCGGCCTCAAGATCAATCCCGATTCTACAAAGGCGACCGATCCTGCGGCGCTGCATGTGTTCAGCCCGGGAGAGAAGCTCGATGTCTGGGTGTTTGACTACGGCGATGCCTACGTGGGCGGCAAGTTGCAGCCCAGCCCTGAGTTTGAGAGCGACGACCTGAAGAGTTACATCAACGAATCCTTTTTTGTCGTGGACAAAGGCGGCCCATTTTTCGTGATGCCCAACCAAAAGGCACCCGAGACCAGTCCCTACCACGTGTACCGCCTCGTGCTCATGCCCATGAGCGTCGATGAGCCGAGTGAATACCGTCCCTTCGCCCGCTGGATGATGCGCCGTGTGGACACCCGCCCGGCCGACGCGCCCTCGGAGAACGTCGCGGATTTGTACAAAATCTGGAAAGCCGAGCAATAAAGGAATTTTGGGACGGGTGGCATGATGCACCCAGAATGTTTTAATTTGTAGCATGGAAATCAAGAACGATGGCCGACTCAAGATTTGCTGGATGCGCATCGTCGGCTACCAGCAATTTCAGGACGTGTTCCTGGACTTCACGCACCCCGAGACAGGCGAGCCGCTGGACAAGATTTGTTTGATTGGGGCGAATGGGACTGGGAAGACGGTGGTTTTGGAGATGTTGAAAAGCGTTGTTACAGGACATCACTGGAATAAGCGGCTCCCACTTGATATTGGATCGTCGGTTCTAATGTTGAAGTTTTTGATCGGGGATCGCAATTATTTGATTGTTAATCAGGGCTACCCGACTTATTACCAACTTTCAGACATCGATAGTGTGCGCCTCGTTCAGTCAGAAAGGGATTCGCTCTTTACTATCTTGAAATCAATTTCAAACCCCGAGAACAAGAGCGGCGAATAC
The DNA here is from genome assembly GCA_031375795.1 of Bacteroidota bacterium. GTDB lineage: Bacteria > Bacteroidota > Bacteroidia > J057 > JADKCL01 > JADKCL01. Next base: position 612 of record JANMIM010000745.1, on the reverse strand, counting down.
AGTCTTTTTTATTATCAATCGTTGATTCTACAGGCCAAACGCGTCAACAGATTGCTATCCTGGGTTCCATCGGAGAGCGTTCAAAATACCTACCTTGATATCGTAGATGTCCCACAAACCACCTTGGATCAGGCGCGAGGCTCATTTTCTTCAACAAGGGAATTTGCTTGCATTTCGTCTTCCGAAGTTGTGGATTTTTGGAATTCGCTCATTTGGCATCTGGATATGAGGCGAGAAAATCGATCACGATTTGATGCAATTCCGGAAAATAAGCAGAGGATCCTTGGTGATCTAGATCGACAATTTGACTCTGAACACCCAAAGATTCTTGAGAAACTGGCCCTAGTTTGGAACCGCATATTGACCAAAGCTGGGTTAAGTTTTGATTTTGAAAATGCAAAGGAGCCTTTCCGATTGGTTGACAACCTGCATGCCTACATCGTTTTGAATGCAACGAGGTCAAAGATTGAATATTCGCAGCTAAGTTCCGGGATTCGAAATTTCATTTTTCGGCTAGGGCATATTTTTGTTTTTCGAGGAAAAGAAGGGAGTCGGATGCGGGTACTATTGGGGAACAAGACCTATAAGGTTTTAAAAACCTTATAGGTCTCA
>JANMIM010000671.1:0-6381 GCA_031375795.1 Bacteroidota bacterium | reverse complement strand
GAGAGCAGCAGCAGCAGTACCAGGCACAGCTTTTTCACTCCAAAACCTATTTCACGTGCAATAATACCACATTTCCATCGTTTGGAGCAAACAGATTGGAGGTGACGACGCGGTAGGTATCGTGGTGGACGGGAACGATGGTCTCCCGCTTGTGGTCCATCATGTTGTGCAGGCGCTCACGCGCCATGTCCAGGCGGTTGTCGAGTTCGCTGTCCATCAGCTCCTCGTGCGTGGGGGTCATGGTCCAGCTGCTCTCAGGCTTGCTTTCCTTGGAGTAGACCAGGGTGGCAATGCCGATGGTCACGACCGTGAAGACGACCATCACGATGGAGACCACGTGATTGAACGCAAACATCGATCCGTTGCCATTGTAGGCCAGCTTGGTGCGCCGTGGCCTGCGCTCGCGCACTGCCCGCTTGGCATACTTGATCACGCGGCTCACCGATGCCTCAGAGGGTGTCAATTCCACCGACTGCAACTCGGTCTGCGCCGCCTTCAATTCCTCAAATTTCTCAAAGAGTGCCTCGTCGTCATACAAGGCATCGAGGAATGCGTCGTGCTCTGCAGGCGCCATTTCGCCATACATGAAGCGCAAGACATCGTTTTCAGTAAACTTCTTCTTCATTTCCCACCTCCATGATCTTGCTGTCCAACCCTACAAACTTGCGCAGATGCAACAAGGCATAGCGCATGCGGCCGAGTGCAGTGTTGATGTTCACACCTTGCACGTCGGCGATTTCCTTGAAACTCATGTTGGCATAGTGCCGCATGATGAGCACCTCGCGCTGCTTTTCAGGGATCTGCTTGATCAGGTCCCTTACATACTGCGCGCTTTCCTCTTGGATGATCTTGTCCTCGACACTGTCCTCGTGCTGCGGGACCTGGTTGAAGATATCATAGTCATCGTTTTCGTGCTGGATCGACGGCCCCCGGCGCTCCTTGCGGTAGCAATCGATGGCCAGGTTGCGGGCGATGCGCACCGCCCACGAGATGAACTTGCCCTTCTCGTCGTATTTCTCGGCTTGGATCAGGCGGATGATCTTGATCATCGTCTCCTGAAAGAGGTCCTCTGCCAGCTCGCGCTCCTTGACGATGAAGAATATGGTCGTGAAGATCCGGTTCTTATGCCGATCCATCAGCTGGGAGAAGGCTTCCTCCTTGCCTGCCGCAAACTCCAGCACGAGTTCGTGGTCTTCTTGCGGTATGAGGGGCTTGCGCATGAGCCGTGGTGCTTTCTTTTGGACCTTTTAAATTTTGACCCAACAATTGCCTTGTCGTGTCGTTAATAATGGAAAAACCTAACTTGCGTGGCGATTCAACAATGGTTGTACGCACGCGATTTATAGTAGTTACGAATAAAAGGGCTGAATATTGTCTGGCGTCAAAAACATTTTTATCAAGGGAGCTCGGGTCAACAACCTGAAGAACATCACCGTTTCCATTCCCCGCAAGCAATTGGTTGTGATCACCGGCGTGAGTGGGTCGGGAAAATCCTCGTTGGCATTTGACACGCTCTATGCCGAGGGGCAGCGACGCTATGTCGAGAGCCTCAGCTCATACGCGCGCCAGTTTCTGGACCGCATGGAAAAGCCGGATGTCGACTACATCCAAGGCATTTCCCCTGCGCTTGCCATCGAGCAGCGCAAGGCCTCCGGAAATCCAAGGTCCACCGTAGGGACCCTCACAGAAGTGTACGACTACCTCAAGTTGCTGTTTGCGCGCGTCGGCAAGACCTATTCGCCGATCTCGGGTGAGCTGGTGACCCGTGACCGGGTTTCTGATGTGGTCAATTACATCCTCCAGCAGCCTACCGGGGCCAAGGTCTATCTCGCCACCAGGGTCAAGGTACGGTCGCAAGGCTACAAGAAAGAATTGGAAGTGACCCTGCAAAAGGGTTTTTCAAGGATATGGGTCGATGGCAGGGTAGAGGACATCGAGGGAATGCTGGAAGGGAAATTGCCCAAAAAGGCCGAGCACTTCTTGCTGCTCATCGACCGGCTCGTGATGAGTCACGACGACGACGAGACCTTGGGTTTCCGTCTATCAGACTCCGTGCAGACCGCCAATCAGGAAGGTTTTGGCTGCTGCCTCGTCAAGGTCGACGATGGTGAATGGCGGGAATTCTCGGAGCGCTTCGAGCGCGACGGAATGCAGTTTGAGGCACCTAGCGTGGACTTGTTCAGCTTCAACAATCCCTATGGTGCCTGCAAAGCCTGCGAGGGCTTTGGCCGCATCTTGGGCATCGACGAGGACCTCGTGATCCCCAACCGCTCACTGTCGGTATTTGAGGGTGTCGTGGCCGCCTGGCGCGGCGAGCAGATGCAGGAATACAACAAGGAGTTCATCGCTGAGGCCTCCAAGCACAATTTCCCGATCCACCGTCCATGGCATGCGCTCACCGAGGACGAAAAAGACAAGGTCAGGCTGGGGATCGGCACGGCCATGGGTTACAGCCAGTTTTTCACCTACCTCGGCAGCCAACTCCACAAGATCCAAAACCGTGTGATGCTCTCTCGCTACCGTGGCTACACGCGCTGCCCCGAGTGCAAGGGCAGCCGCATCCGCAAGGACGCCAGCTATGTGAAAATCGCAGGGGTCGCCATCGGGGAGTTGTTGGGGATGGAAATCACCGAGCTGCAGCGTGTCATTGCCGGCCTGGAGCTCGACGAGCGCGACCAGAAGATTGGTGCGCGGCTCCTGCATGAGATCAATACGCGCCTAGAGTTTTTGGTCAAGGTCGGTGTGGGCTACTTGAGCCTGAATCGCCAGATTCATACCTTGTCTGGAGGGGAAATGCAGCGCATCAAGCTGTCGACGTCCTTGGGCAGCGGCCTCGTCGGGGCCATGTACATCTTGGATGAACCGAGCATCGGCCTGCACCCGCGTGATACCGATCGGCTCATATCGGTGATGGAGAGTTTGAGGGACAAGGGAAATTCAGTGATCGTGGTGGAGCATGACGAATCAGTGATTCGTCGGGCAGACTACCTCATCGACATCGGCCCGGGCGCCGGCGAGTTGGGCGGCGAAGTGGTCTTTGCCGGCACGAGCGATGCCTTGCTGCAATCGGATTCGCTGACGTCCATGTATTTGACGGGCCGAGACGAGATCGCATTGCCAAAGATTCGCCGCAAAAAGGTGAACAGCATCCGGCTGATCGGGGCGATGGAAAATAACCTCAAGAATGTGAGCATTGAGGTACCGCTGCAATGTATGACGGTCGTGACGGGTGTAAGCGGCTCAGGCAAGAGTACCTTGATCACCAAGATCCTCTATCCAGCCCTCAAGCGGCAGATCGATGCTTTTGGGGAGAAACCAGGCCACTTCGACCGTCTCGAAGGGGACATCAGCGAGATCGGGAACTTGGAAATGGTCGACCAGAGCCCCATCGGCCGGAGCGCACGGAGCAATCCGGTGACCTACATCAAGGCCTATGACGCCATTCGCGACCTCTATGCCGATCAGCCGGCTGCCAAGGTCGCAGACATGAAAGCCGGGTTCTTCAGCTTCAACGTCGAGGGTGGCAGGTGCGAGACCTGCAAGGGGGAGGGATTTGTTACCATCGAGATGCAATTCCTGCCCGACATCACCCTCAAATGCGATGAGTGCAATGGGCGCAGGTTTCGCAAGCCGGTGCTGCAAGTGAAGTACAAGGGCAAGAATATCGACGATGTCCTCAACATGACGATCCGTGAGGCCACCGAGTTTTTTGCCGATGAACCCAAGATAGTCTCCAAGCTTGAAATCTTGATCCGCGTGGGCCTGGGATACCTGCGCATGGGCCAGAGTTCCAGCACGCTGTCGGGCGGCGAGGCACAGCGCGTGAAATTGGCCTATTTCCTCAGCCAAGGCCGTGAGAAAAAAGGCACATTGTACATCTTTGATGAGCCGACGACCGGCCTTCACTTCGACGACATCAAGAAATTGCTGCGCGCGATGAACGAGTTGATCGAGCGCGGCAACACCGTGCTGGTCGTGGAGCACAATTTGGAGATGATCAAGTGCGCCGATTGGTTGATCGATCTGGGACCCGAAGGCGGTGACCGCGGTGGCAATCTCGTGTACCAAGGCCCACCAGAAGGCATCATTGCCGTGGCAGAGAGCCATACTGCGCGCTTCTTGGCAGAGAAGTTATTGCCCAGACCCGTGGCAATCGCTCAGCCCACCGATGCGCCGTCCTCGATCCCAAAGGCAGAAAAAGCACCCCAAAAAGGAAAAGTCAAGGGATAAGGAGCAGCAGTGCAATGAAGAGCAATACACCTGCTCCAATATAGAGGTAGAGCGCCAGCCACTTCGAGCCGCTGCTTTTGACGCGTTCGCTTCCGAAAATCAGCTTGAGGATGAAACCATACTTGGTGTAGCCTGCTATGAATGCAATCACCCCAATGATTGCGAGCACCAAGCCAATGAACATTTTGATGGAAGTGATCATATTGATATCGTGATCAGGTACAATGCCAAATATAACGCAAACGGAACAAAATCGTTGTGCACATTGTTCAAAATGCAAGTCTGCAAACCTAGCGCGACTTGCCTTTGAGCCTGGTTTTGGGTTGCGAGGATGCTTCCAGCAGATCGTTGGGATTGATCACCGGGAGAATGAAGCGTTGCAAGGCAGTACCTTGGAATCTGCTAATGAGAATGCCCCGTGCGGTGGAATAACTCACCGCTGCAATCGCATTTTGAAGGCCGGGATCCATGGTCATGGCATTGTCCTCGGCTTCGGCAACCCATTTGGAAAGTTCCCTGGCCAGAAAAAGGAAGACGAAATGGAAGTGGCCATGCGTCTCAGGTTGGCTGGGTTCACTCTCTGTATCCACCCAAACCTTGAGCTCGGCGCGTAACAAATTGGCTTTGAGTCCCAAGAAGATGCGCAGAGAGCAATCGGGGTCAAAGGCGACCACCTTGCTGTCGTCAAACAGGTCATGTGACTCGACCCGCCCCTCGATGATTTTTACTTCGATGAGCGAAATGGCCGATGCCGTAAAGGGAGTAGGTTTCTTGGCCATTATGCAATGCAGGACTCGGCGAGGCGTGAATGAGGGACGGAAATCTGCAGGCTAGTCCAATTGGGCATGTCTTCTGCTTCTGCCCGATGGCCCACTTCCTGCCGAGGCAACTCGGCAGCAGGATGGCTACAGCGTTGGATGGTGAAGATTTCCTCGCCCAGCTCGGTTTCCAATTTGATCAGGCTCTTGAGCGTGAGGTTGTGCTCCCCCTTGAGCCACCGCGTGAGCTCCGATGGGTTCTTGCCCATGCGCAACGCGAGCTCGCGTTGCGTGAGTCCTTGTGCCTTGAGGATGTCGTGCACGCGGGCGACGATCTCGGCATATTTGCGCACGTACATCACGGTCTCCCGAGGCGTTTCTTCCAATATGCGACTGGCGATCTTGCTTTTCATATTCTTCTGATTGTGAAGTTGCGCTTCAATTTTAGTTTCTATTTCTACCCTCAATGAGGATCTCATCCTCCAAAGTTTCCAATTTTTGCAATCAAGGTCCTCATTTTCCGTTAAATCTACATCCACCAACGAGCATCAAATCCTCTCCACATTCCAATCTTTGCGATCAAGGGCCTCATTTTCCGTTAAATCTTCATCCACCAACGAGCATCAAATCCTCTCCACATTTTAATCTTTGCAATCAAGGTCCTCATTTTCCGTTAAATCTTCAACCATCGATGAGGATGTCATCCTCCTCGCATTCAAGGTTTCGGCCTGTGCGGTCGACCCAGATGTATTCTTCCTTCAGCGCCCGGTCGATCGCCTTGGCAAATGCATTGGCTTCGATCAGCTTGAGGCTCAAGTCCTTGCTGTCTTGTGCACTTTGGCTGGTTTTCACGCCTCCATTCATCAAGACAACCAATCGATGCCCAAGGCGCATGCAATACAGCCGCAGGGGGAAGCCTGCAAAGTCGTAATTCAGGTTTCTCACGGTATGAGGGCTCGGCGGAAGCGCTGCGGCTGCATTCTCAAAGCGAAAGAATTCTTCGCGGGCTCCGAGGTGGTCTCCGATTGCATCCAAGATGAACGCTGCAAGTTCTTGCAGGTGTGGCCGGTACCGGGGGTCTTTTTCGATTTTGTAAAAGAACTTGTCGGTTTCTGTTTCCTTTGCTTCATTCTTGCGAATGGTGTAGAAGGTCACTTCTCTTCTTTCGTCGTCCCATTTTTCTACTCCAAAGGTACGCATTCTTTTCAGGATTGTTTACTTATATGTAAATTTTTTAAATATTTTTTGATCAGATGACCCAAGATACGACTATTTGTATTCATATATGGTTTTGTGGGATGCATATATGACGGAATGTTATTGAATAGAGGCCTTGTTTCGGGCCGATTGTGGTTTGTCCTATGGTACGAAATGCACGATGCCCATCTAGGCG
>JANMIM010000519.1:0-3323 GCA_031375795.1 Bacteroidota bacterium | reverse complement strand
CTCAAGCCCCTGGTAGACAAAGGGCTTGAGCTCATGCGTGAATTTCGACTTTTCGGGCATGAGGATGGTAATTCCGGGTCCGTGGCAGACCACTTCGATCTTCGACTTGGGCGAAACGGTCATCATATTGTTCAGTTGTTTGAACAGGGATTTATGCGCCAAGGTATCGCCCGATTGCAGTTGCACCACAATCTTGTGTGGCTTGGCGTAATTGGCTTCTTGGGCCATTGTGCTGCCTGCGACGAGCAAGAGCAGGGCAAATACAAACCAAAGCTTTTTCATATTGATGATTTTTTTCTTTTAACGAAATTGATAATCTACGCCCGTGACCTGGGTCAGCAACGTTTCGGGTGCATCGAGAGCCACCGCATTGCGTTCGGGTGTCGGCGTGACGGGCGAATGGGCATTCCAATAGTCCTTCATCACCGAATACAGCGTCATCGGGAGATTGCGCGGCTGCTGCACGTTCTTGATGCGGCAGAGGGTATCCACGGGGTCGCCTTCACGTTCGCAGGCCACCACGCTGTACACCTTCTCAGGGTCGAGGTCCTTTCCGCCTATTTTGACCTCCTGCACGCGTTTTCCCTTCTCTCCGAATGCGTAGAAGTGCATTTGCATCCCCTTGAACTTGATCAACCATCCGCCAAAACGCTCGGAAGCATCCTTGGCAAAGACGTTGTTGAGTTCCTTTTCCAGCCATTCCTGAATCTGCCGACCGGTCACGTTTGCGGTGCGCAAAACGCTGTCCACGGGCAAAATATCGTACAAATAGCCTCCGGTGATGGGGATATTTCCGGTTTCGTCGCAGGTGCTGCGTGGCGGGCAAAAGCGGAAGCCGTTGGAGAGTTTGATGTCGACATCGGGCAATGCATGGTTCAAGGCATTGAGGATCATCGTGTCGATGGTGTTTTCGATGACGAAGTAGCGGTAGAGCGGAATCGTGCTGTAGCCCAATACCTCCTCAATTTCTGCTTCGAATGGATTTTCCACCTGCGCAATCAGGGATTCCATCTGCTTGGCGGGTTTGTATTTGGAGGCGGTGATTTCGTCAAGTGCGTATTCATCTGCCACCACTTTTCCGTTTTCGATGGTCAGGGTAAGCCGTCCCACAAATGATCCGAAGGCACCGGGTTCCACAACTTTCGCATGTTTGCAGACGATGGGTACCCGCACGCGCTCGTGGGTATCCCCGCCGAGAATGTAGTCGACGCCGGCGCAAACATCCAAATTGGCAAGGTGGATTTGCTGCGAAAGTCCGAGGTGTGCGACCACGCAGACAAAGGCGCACTGCTCCTGATTGCGCAATACGTCGACAAAATGGGCGATGTTTTCTTCGGGCTTGGAATAAATAATGCCCTTGCTGTACACGGGCGATTGCCGAATGGGCACAAGCGGATCGGTATAGCCGAGGAAGCCAATTTTGATCCCCGCAACATTCCAGATGTGGTAGGGCGGAAAGATCAGCTCCCCGCGTTTGCCTTCGCCGAGGTCGTGGTACATGTTGGCGCAAACTTTAGGCCCCTGCAGGCCACCGAGCAAGGTTTGCATGGTGCGTTTACCGTAAATCACCTCCCAATTTCCGGGAAGGTAAAGGTCGTATTGCAGCGCATCGAGAATCGGGGAAATGGCTTTGCCGTTCGTTTTGACCGAAAGCCTACTGCCTTGAAACATGTCGCCCGTGTCAATCACGAATGTTTGCGGATTGGCTTTGCGATGTTGCGCCAAATAGGTCGCCAATTGGCCATAACCGCCGGTTTTCCGAAACACCGACTTGCCGTCTTCCCAAAACAATTCGTCGTGGGGATGTACCTGACAATGCACGTCGGTGGTCTGCAGAATGGTCACCCGCACGGGCTTTTGTCCTGCAGGCGCTTCGGTCTCCGCATCTGCATCCGTTTCCTCGGCCTTCGGATTGGAAAAGGCTTGAAGGGGTGAGGCTGCGAGGAATCCCGCTCCGCCCAGCATGCCCAGTTTCTTGATAAAATCTCTTCTCGTTTCTTCCATGACTGCGAAGGTTGTCGATTGGTAATCGGAGGGTCAAATCTACTATTTTGTGACAGGCCAAGGCCCAAATTTATGTTGCGCTTCGCTCAATGCGTCGGCATAAGGTCCAAAGGGATGGTCGATGGGTTTTTTGGAAACATCGGGCCAATCATCGGGGGTGTCCTTGTGCGGATGCGGTTGCGAATTGACAAATGCAGCCACGTCCCAAGCATCTTCGTCGCTGAGCAGCGTGTTTTCGTGGTTGGCGCCAAAGGGCATATTGTACTTGGCATACTTGGCGAAATTGGAGACGCGGTAAAGTCCGGCGGCATCGTTGTAGGCACGCGGACCCCACAAGGGCGGATAGGTGTATTCGGAGCCGTCCGTCATCAAGGTGCCTTCGCCATGGGGTTGATGGCAACTTTGGCATTGCTTCTCATACACCTTTTTGCCCAATGCAGGATCGGCGGCGCGGGAGAGAAACTTAAGATCTTTGAATCCAGATCCAACTGCTTTTTCGCCTTTCTTGACATTCGACCCTAAGTACTCAATATAGGCCACAATGGCACCCATTTCCTTGCCGAGCGTATCGAGCGGCTGACCGTTGAGGCTGCGCTCAAAACAATCGTTCACGCGTTTGTAGATGTTTTCGATGCTGCCACTCCTAGCCCTAAATTTGGGGTAGGTGGAGGCCACAGCGCCGTAATTGTTCCCAAAAACCTTGGTTCCCGCATCCAAATGGCAGTTTTGGCAGTTCATGCCATTGCTGATCTGCAACACGGTGCCCCGCGGACCCAAATATTTGGCGGTATGCGCGATCAAGTCCTGACCATAAGTGACCTCCGCTCTTTTTACCGTATCGGCAATGTCTTGGAGGCTCGGGGCAGTCCAAAATTCGGCATTGACGATGTTGACGTCCTGTGCTTTGGCATCGCCTGCGGATTCGCCGGTCCAAAACGACCGGATTTCGGATGTGTGCAAGAAGACAAACGGCACAGCCACAATACCCAGCACAAACACGACGACGAGCAAGCCGGTTGCGCGACCAATGTTGCGCATGATTTTTTGCTCTTGGGGATTGAATCGTTCCATTGCTGCGTGACGTTAGGGGATCAATGTGGAAGAAAACGTTCCAAGACGCCATACAGGAAGGTTCCCAGGATGGCCGAACCAAACACAATCAGCATGCTGAAGTAGCCATAACCGATATTGACCACCATCGGGCCCGGACATGCACCACTTAGTGCCCAACCCAACCCAAACAATGTGCCGCCAATCAGGTAGCGAAATACGGAGCGCGCCTTCGGAGGAAACAGGATGGGGTTGCCCTGGAAATCACG
>JANMIM010000622.1:0-2451 GCA_031375795.1 Bacteroidota bacterium | reverse complement strand
GATGTGATCGACAAGGTCGCGGCGGTGGAAAAACTGCCCGGCGACCGTCCAAAGGTCGACATCATGATGACGATGGAGGCCAAGACCAAATTGCCCAAGAAACCAAAAACAAAGGCTGCAAAGGCTCCCAAGGCTTAAGCGGATCGACCCAATTCCAGGAAATCACCAAAATTGAAAGGAAAAATGATGAAGAAGATATTTTTTGGATCCTTGATGCTCCTGAGCGCATGGTCCATCACCGGTTGCGAGAGTGCTCCTGCGGGGGCAGATGTGAAAATCACCACCGACTACGGCGATGTCTATGTCGACCTCTACGACGACACACCGCAGCACAGGGACAATTTCCTGAAATTGGCATCAGGCGGATTTTTTGACGGCACGACCTTTCACCGGGTGATCAAGGAGTTCATGGTGCAAGGCGGCGACCCCAATACCAAGGACAAAAGCGGCCCCGCAGGCCAGGGCGGACCCGGCTACACGATCCCGCGCGAGATCATGCCCGGTCATTTCCACAAGGTGGGTGCACTCGCAGCAGCCCGCACCCCCGATGCCGCCAACCCGACCTGGGAGTCCTCTGGCAGCCAGTTTTACCTCGTCACCGGCAAGAAATGGACCGATGCCGAACTCGACGGCATGGAGCAGCAGATCGGCATGATGATCGACACACATGCCTCCACTCAGTGGCAGGCCGACCCCAAAAACGGTTGGGTGCGCATGGTGGACATGCAGACCCTGCAGACCAGCAATCCCGACTCTTTTGCATTGGTCGACAACCGCATCAAGGAGGAATATGGCGCCTTCCGCAAAAATTGGCCCGTCGTGAAATTCACGCCGGAGATGCGCAACATCTACAAAACACAAGGCGGTACGCCATTTCTCGATGGCACGTACACGGTGTTTGGCGAGGTCGTGGGCGGCATGGACGTACTCATGGAAATGGGCAGGGTTCAGACCCAGGCTGGCGACGTGCCTGTGAAGGAAATCGCCATGAAGGTCACGGTGCTGAAATAAGACCGTGGAGTTTGGAAACAAAGGCCCGAGACGCGAAATGCAGCTCGGGCCTTTGCGTTTTGTACAACAAAACGTCGATTCAAAAAATGTCCTTGATTGGATTAAAAATTGATTTTGGTTATGTTTGGGCGAGGGCAATGCGTGCGTAATCTTCGGTGATCGCGCAATCTGCTGATTATAAATTGATTATTAATCGTTAGTTAGAAACAGCTTCAACCGTATGTCTCAACTCTGGAGAAAAAAATCGCTCGATCACCTCATGGCCGATGCCGAGGAAAGTGAAAAAGGGCTCAAACGGACATTGTCTGTCTGGGCACTGATCGGTTTGGGCATTGGAGCCATCATCGGTGCCGGACTCTTTGTGCGCACTGCTGCGGCGGCCGCCAACAATGCGGGACCTTCCGTGACGATCGCCTTCGTGGTCGCAGCCATCGGCTGTGCGCTTGCGGGGCTTTGCTACGCGGAGTTTGCGTCCATGATCCCGATTGCGGGCAGCGCCTACACTTATAGTTATGCGACGATCGGGGAGATGGTCGCCTGGATCATCGGCTGGGACTTGGTGCTCGAGTATGCGATCGGTGCAGCCACCGTGAGCATCGCCTGGAGCGAATACCTCAACAAGCTTTTGGAATACTTTGGGTTGCACGTGCCCTATGAATGGTGTCATTCGCCCTTTGAATCGGCTATGATCAATGGCGTGGATACGCATGGCTACATGAACATCCCTGCATTGTTCATTGTGGTGGTGCTTTCACTGTTGCTCATCAGGGGTATGCAAGGCTCGGCTTTGGTCAACAACTTGATCGTGATCACCAAGGTATCGATCGTGATCATGCTCATCGTGTTTGGATGGTCATTTATACAGCCCATCAACCATACGCCATTGATCCCTGAGCCCAGCATCTATACCGACTTGGAAGGCGTGCCCCACAACTTTGGCGGCATCATGGGCATCTTGGGAGCTGCAGGTGTTGTGTTTTTTGCCTTCATTGGCTTTGATGCGGTCTCCACAGCGGCACAAGAAGCCAAAAACCCCAAGCGCGACATGCCGATCGGCATTTTGGGTTCGCTCGTGATTTGCACCGTGCTGTATGTACTTTTCTCCTGGGTACTGACCGGTCTCGCTCCTTACACTGATTTTCGAGATCCGCTCAAAGGCAAGGAGGCCTCGGTCACCTATGCCATTCAAAACTTCATGCCGGGCTTCTCTTGGCTGGGCAAATTTGTGACCGTGGCGATCCTGGCGGGCTTCAGCTCCGTGATCCTCGTGATGCTCATGGGTCAATCGCGCGTGTTTTATTCGATGAGCCGTGATGGCTTGGTTCCCAAGGTCTTCTCCGAACTGCATCCGAAATACCGCACGCCCGCCAAGAGTAACTTGATCTTCATGGGCTTCGTGGGTGCTTTTGCAACTTTCGTCCCTGGTGACATCGTCGGCGA
>JANMIM010000609.1:0-1571 GCA_031375795.1 Bacteroidota bacterium | reverse complement strand
TGGCAATTCGATCACACCTGCCTTTGCCTTGTTCTAGGCAATGTACTTGGTGCTCTTCTCGTTGTTGGCGGTGGCCTCGAGGGCTCGCTTCTCTTGCTGCTTCTTTTGGAGCACTTGCTGGTAAGCCATCATCACGGCACGTGACGTCTGCTCATCCATCTTGGGAGGGGTAGCAGCGATGCCTTCTTCGAGGGCCTTGGAAAACACAGCCAAATTCACCTCGACACCTTGGGTGGCGAAGTTTTTGCCGATGTCATAGCCGATGGCGTAGCTGACGCTGTCTTTGTTGTCCTTGAGCGTGCCGGCATCGGCCGCCTCCTCGCCACCTGACTTGTCACATCCGACAGCCACGGTTGCCAAGGCAAGGATCATTGCTAACATGAGTTTTTTCATCCTTTTGCGAATACTTTCGTTTTTTGAAAATGCAGGGGCAAAATACGTGAAGTTTTTGGCCAAATGCAAACTTGGAATTGTGGGGATCAAGGGAATCTGAAAAGCGGGGTTCAGGTAATAGGTAGTAGGTAGCAGGTGCTGGATTCCCTGCTACCTATTACCTGCTACCTACTCCCTCCTCTCATTTCGGCTCATAAGCCTCATGGCTAGGCAGGCCATATTCGCTGAGCAAATACACCCAGGCCGTCATCACCCATGCACCGAGTTCCAATTCGCGCTTGTTCACCGCCTCAAAGCGGTCGGTGTCGGCATGGTGGTAGTCAAAATACCGCTGCGGATCGGGGAAAAAGCCATACAAACCCGCGCCCTGCGCCCTGAGCGGGCTGATGTCCACGCCTCCATAGCCCTCGACGATGTTGTGCACCCAGTAGGGAGCAAAGAGCGGCTTGTACCGCATGGAAAACGCTGTGTTTTCCGCATTGGTCTGCATCTCTATGCCCCTCGGTGCAAAGCCGCCGCGGTCACTTTCCAAGGCCGCAACGTGCTTCTCGCCCTTGAGCTTGGCGGCTGCAGCATAGGCGAGGCCACCTTTCATGCCATTTTCCTCGTTCATGAAGGCCACGGCGCGGATCGTGCGCTTGGGTTGGTAGCCGATCGCCTTGAAGAGGTGCAACACCTCGATCGCCTGCACTACGCCCGTGCCATCGTCGTGCGCGCCCTCGCCCACGTCCCAGGAGTCCAGGTGCCCGCCGACGGTGATGATCTCGTCGGGAAATTGGCTGCCCTTGAGCTCGCCGATCACGTTGTGGCTCGGTGCGTCGGGAAACATCTGGCAGTTCATCTTGAAATAAAATGTGAGGTGCGGGTCTGCAGCGAGCTGCTTGTGCAGCAGGTCGGCGCCATTGGTGCTGATGGCGCAGGCGGGAATCTTGGTCACGGTCGAGTCGCCATAGCCCATGTTGCCGGTGTGGGGGAAATCGTCGGCGCGCAGGTTCATCGACCGCACGATCGTCCCAATTGCGCCCTTTTTGGCCGCCTCGGTTGCGCCGCCACCGCGCTGGTTCACACAGCCGCCATAGGCATCAAATGTGTCGAGCTCCTTGGGGTTCATCGGGCGGTTGTAAAAGGCGATCTTGCCCTTGAGCGCGCCATCGGGCATCGCCCGTACTTCCTCGAGC
>JANMIM010000517.1:0-2158 GCA_031375795.1 Bacteroidota bacterium | reverse complement strand
CGCCTGCTCTGGCAATTGAGAATTGAACCCAACAAAAGCAAAACCCTGGACTTGGTCTACACGATCACGTCTCCCGTAGGCAAGGCGATCGCAGAACAATAAACCGATGCGCCGATTCCCGCAGCCAAGCTATCCATCTCTTGGCTGCGGGAATGGCAGCTTCACAACCGTAATATTTTGTTCAATTCTCCCACCCAAGAAAAATCGAAACATGAAACGCAAGGAATTTCTCATCAGCTCCGCCCTCGCAGCATTTTCCATGAGCGCATTTGGCTCGGTCGTGCGCACCGTGGGCGGCAGTTTCAAAGGCGATTGCGAAACGACGAACGATATCTTGGGGCCATTTTACCGACCCGATGCGCCCCTGCGTGCGGATCTCACGTTTGCGGGCCTAGCGGGTACGCGCATCACGCTGACCGGGCAAGTTTTTGGCGACGATTGCACGACGCCCCTGCCCAATGCGATGGTCGAAATCTGGCATTGCGACACCCAGGGCAAATACGACAACGAAACCGAGCAATACCTGCACCGTGCCCGCCTGCTCACCGATGCCCATGGCCGATATGCATTTCACACGATCATTCCGGGGAAGTACCTGAATGGTAGGCTCTACCGACCGTCACACATCCACTACCGCGTCACTGAAAAGAACAGCGCGGAACTCATCTCGCAGATTTATTTTGCCGGCGATCCGCACATCACCGCCGATCCATGGGCCTCCGACCAAAAAGCAGAGCACCGCATTTTGCCGATCAAGCCTCAGGATACCGCGGGAAATCTCACCGTGCAGTTCGATATTTATTTGCGGAGGGGATAGGGGTAAATTTATCCGTGTATTGTGTTGTGATCCAATAGGTGAACGTTTTGGGTCGCAACCGATGGCCCAAATGTCATTGGAATTTGCTACCTTGTAGGCAATGAAGGCCGCGAGATCGACGTGCGAAGCGGCCGAGCTTCAACAAGGAAGGACGATGCAACTATCTGGTCAAGAAAAAATCCCGACACGCAAGGTGAGGCATTTTGCGGTGTACAAAGGTACCCGTCTCATTTTCAAGGTCGAAAACAAGGCGGGCACCTTGCAATCGGTCGCGCAGGCAGGTGCGGCAGCCAAGCATGCTTGGGTGAATACGCTCTCCTTCAGGGCCACGGGCGAAGCGGAATGGCAGGCGATATTGCGGCAAGCCAAGAATTTCGACGGCTTTCTGAAGCTGTTGGTTGCCAATGGCTACGATCTATTTTCCATCGACAAGGCACCCGCGCCGCTCAACATCGACGAGGGGCATCGCATCGCCGAGGGCCCGGTCCTGGTCGCTGTGATTTGGGCCCACCCCGGCCAATTGAGCACCATTGCAGAACAGCCCGAAGTCGGATTTCTCACCAGCAAGGTGGCATCGGTGGTCCTGTACGACACCCAAAAAGGCAACAGCTTCGCCCAGATTTTTGAGCGCGCAAAGAGTTATGAAGCCATCCTGGAGGCCATCAAAAGCACCAGGTTGAAGGCCACGAGTGTGTGACGTGACGTTGATTGCTTGGACGAAATTGTTTTGCATGTCGTGCACAGGCTCAACCCGATGCTTTGCGAAGAACTGCACGAAGGCAGCCGTTTTAATATGCTTATTTGCAAGGACATACGGCATTTGAGCTGTTAGGGAAATTTGGCTTGGAAACAACGTTTCTCGTGCTAAGTCGAATCGACGCGGCCACCCAGCAAGAGCCGGGAACCGACCACCTTTCCCTCATAGGTCCCTCACTTATTGTCATTTGCACAAGAAGCTAAGCTTCATTACATTTAGCCTCCTATTTGTAGGTTGGAAATTAACGTTGAACGGCATGGTTATGGGTTACTGGTGGATCGTTGTTTTGTTGGGGGGATCGATGGGATGGTCGATTTGGACAAGGTCAAAATTTACCGTCCAGGGCGGCTCAGCTCTGGCAGGATTCGGGAAGAAACGCTTTGGATTGCTGATGATCGCCACTTTGGTGTCGGTGACGATGGTCGGCTGCAAGGGGCAGGATGCAGGAAAGCCCCCGCATCCCAAAACCCACCATGACGGGCCGCTTTCCGAATATGACCAAGAGGTCGAGCAAGTGCTGCGGCAGATGAGCTTGGAGGAGAAGGCGGGGCAGATGACCCAGGTGACCCTCGAGATGTTGCTGC
>JANMIM010000582.1:0-7951 GCA_031375795.1 Bacteroidota bacterium | reverse complement strand
AAGCGGCGCTGCCCATCGGCTCTCGGGCATCAACACCGTGCGCACGATCCCCGTCGTCGTGCACGTGATCCACAACAATGGCCCCGAAAACATCAGCAATGCGGTCGTACTCCAGGGCATCCAGGATTTGAACGATGCGTTTGCCAACCGCGGGGTGTATGATTCGCTCACAGGGGTGAATACCGACATCCAATTTTGCCTCGCAAGCCAGGACCCCTCTGGCGTGGGCACGAGCGGCATTGTGCGGGTGCAGTCGGCCCTGACCAACGTGGTCATGGAAACGCAGGACATCAGCCTCAAGAACCTGAGCCGCTGGGATCCGACCAAATACCTGAACGTATGGCTCGTCAACGAGATCACCTCAGCCAGCATGGGCAGTGGCGTGGCGGGTTACGCCTATTTCCCCAGTTCCCATGGGCAGCCCGAAGACGGCATCGTGAACGAAGCCCGGTGGTGGGGCAGCTCGCCCGACAACAGCAAGGTCCACGTGCACGAGGCAGGCCACTACCTTGGCCTGTACCATACCTTTCAGGGCGGCTGCACCAACGGCAACTGCCTCAACGACGGCGACCATGTCTGTGACACCCCTCCCGACAACAGCACGGCGGCCGTCTTTTGCAACAGCACCTTGAACACCTGCAATACCGACGACGACGACCTGAGCACCAACAATCCCTTTCGCCCGATCGGCAATGGCGGCCTCGGGGACCAGCTCGACATGATCATGAACTACATGGATTATGGCTACCAAAGTTGCCAATCCGCATTCACCGCCGGGCAAAAAACCAGGATGAATGCGGCCCTCACAACCTCACGGGCCAGCCTGCTCACCAGCATCGGCTGCCTCTCCCCTTGCACCAACCCCATCGTCGCGGCATTCACGCCCAGTGCCACCAATGTCACTGCGGGCACCCTCATCACATTCACCAACAACAGCACCGGCGCGACGACCTACGACTGGAAGCGCAACGGCACGACATTCTCCACCGCCACCAGCCCGACCTGGACCCCCAACGCTGCCGGCACCTATACCATCACGCTCACCGCCAGCAACGGAGACCCCAGCTGCTCGCGCACGGCGACAGTCGTGATCACGGTCACTTGCTCTGAAAATGCAGCGTTCACGGCATCTGCGACGAGCATCCCGATCGGTGGGACGGTCAATTTCACCAATACCAGCACGGGCGGCAGCACCAATTTCAAATGGTTGATCGACGGCGTTCAGATGGCGACGACCACGCAATTTTCGCATACATTCAGCGCCGCAGGCGGATACAATGTCTACCTCGTGCAGATCGGAACCGCCTGCTCAGACACCTCGCTCTTTCATTACATTACGGTCGGCAATTGCAAACCCAAATTTGCGAACCATTGGTATTTTGGACGCAGGGCTGGGATCGACTTCAACAGCGGAGCCCCGGTGGCGGTATACAATGCGAATGCTTCCTTTTTTGCGAGCGAGCCTGCGGCGGCAGCCTCGGACTCGGCCGGCAACCTGATGTTTTACACCGACGGATTGACGGTGTACAACAAATTGCACCAGGTGATGGTGAATGGCACCAACATGGGCGCGCCCTATTCTGGGGCGCAATGTGCATTGGCCATGCCCAAGCCGGGCAGCACGACGAATTATTACCTCTTCACGCAGGCGCATTTCGGTGGCAGCCAAAACGATGGCGATGGGCTCTATGTCTCGGAGATCGACATGACTTTGGACAATGGCAATGGTGCCGTGATCATGCACACCGATACTTTGCAGCGCATCGCCTGCGAAAAGCTCACAGCGGTGAACCACTGCAACGGCCGCGATGTCTGGGTCATCAACCATGCGTTTGGCAGCGACGCCTTCAATGCCTTCCTGGTCACCCCCAACGGCGTGCAAGCACCTGTGATTTCCAATGTGGGCATGGTGATCCAAGGCGGATTCAACAACGTCTCAGCCATCGGCATGATCAAGGTCTCGCCCGATGGAAAAAAGCTGGCCTCCACGAGTAGCTATTTGAATCCTGGGCTGGAATTCTTTGACTTCAACAACGCAACGGGCGTGATCAGCAATGTGCAAGCCATCAACAATGCCATCACCACGCAGACGCCGTATTCCATCGAATTTTCCCCCGATGGGCACTACCTATATTATGAAAACACTGGGGATCGCTCGACGCTGCTCGCCAATATCTGGCAGCTGGACATGACCCAGCCCACGCTTGCTGCCATCGAAGCCTCCATGGTGCAGGTTTCAGGCAACCATGTCTCGCTGGGTGGCATGCAATTGGCACCCGACGGCAAGATCTACATCGGCCAGTATGAGACCGCCATCAATGACTATTACTTGGCCTGCATCAACAATCCCAATGCTGCAGGGGTGGCTTCCAACTTCGTTTACAATGGCTTTTACATCGGCCAAGGAAACAACTTCTCCAGCAACATCGGCCTGCCCAATTTTAATTCGAGTTATTTCCACACGACCACACCAGAGATTGCTGGCCCCGACACGGTGTGCGCCCACTCGCAAGGCATTGTGTTTCATCGGCCGCGCAACTCTTGCAGCGGTGGCGGCACTGTGAGTTTCCAGGTCTCGGGCGATGCGCAGGTGATCAGCTACACCGACACGACGGCGACGCTGTCGTTTGGCGGGCCGGGCAATGTGATCTTGACGATCTTGGAGACGGCGCCCTGCGGCTCCGGATCGGGCGATTGGAACATTGTGGTCGTGCCCAGCGTCACGACGGTGTACTTGGGCCCTGACCTGAGCTTGTGCACGGGTGCGAGCGCGACACTCGATGCGGGCGCGGGCTATGTGAGCTACCTGTGGAACACGGGCGCGACCACGCAGACCCTGAGCGTAGGCGGCGCAGGCACCTACTGGTGCGAGGTGGGCGGCAGCACATGCAGGCCCCGCGACAGTGTGGTCGTCACGCAGTCGGGTGCCGCACTCAGCGTGAACCTCGGCCCCAACCAGACCGTCTGCGCCGGGCAGGTCGTGACCCTGAACGCAGGTGCCGGTTATGCGAGCTACCTCTGGCAAGATGGCTCCACCAACCAGACCTTAACGGCTTGGTTCCCCGGCAATTACAGCGTCACGGTCACCGGCGCGCAATGCACCGGCACTGCGACCGACCAGGTCCAGATCAGCAATTCACAGGTCTACAACGTGGACCTCGGTGCCGACACCATGCTCTGCGCAGGCAACAGCTTTGTCCTGAACCCCGGCAACTTCGTCGGCAATTACCTGTGGTCAGACGGCACGGTGGCACCCACGCTCACTGTCACGCAACCGGGCAGCTATTGGGTGCAGGTGAGCAATGCACTGGGCTGCGCAAGCGGTGACACGATCGAGGTTTCCAATTGTGTGGCGACGACCGATCCATTCGCTGGGATGCAGGTGCAGATTTGGCCCAATCCGACGGATGGCGCGCTGCATTTTTCACTTGTCGCACCCAGCCGCCTGCGGTCTTTGCGCCTGAGCCTCTGGGACCTGACGGGGCGTGAATTGATGGCAATGACTACGACATGGGAGGGCAATGGGGTGTCGGGCATCCTGAACCTGGAGGCGCTTGCGAGCGGCATGTATTTCTTGCGAATGGAAACCGACCGGGGAGCGCGGAGCTGGAAAGTGGAGCGTCGGTAAGGGGGGATGAAATTCGGCTGTTGCCTCGCTGCGGGTTCGGTGATGCGGGAAACGCCCCTACACCTTCACCCCAAAGCCTCTGTCGATCGCAAACTTGACCAATGCGCGGGCGCTGCCGAGGCTGGTCTTGACACGAATGCTCTTGAGGTGGGTCTCCACCGTGCTCATTTCCACGCCCATGGCGTCGGCAATCTTTTGGTTTTCCCAGCCCTCGGCCAGGCCATTCATGACTTCGGTTTCACGCCGGGTGAACTTGACATCCTCGTTTGCCTCGGGCCTCGGACTCACCGACCGCGAGATCTCGATCACTTTGCGGCTGAAATATTCCCTGCCGGAGGCAAGGGCCTTGATTGCGGCCTCCAATTCTGATTTGTCCTCCTCCTTGAGCAAGTAGCCGTGCACGCCGAGCTCGCGAAGGTTTTTTACGTAGGCGTGCTCACCGTGCATGGAGAGGATGAGGATGGCGGTGTTGGGGAAGCTCTTGAGGATTTCCTTGGTGGTTTCCACGCCATTCATTTCTGGCATGCCGATGTCGAGCACGACGACCTGGGTGGGAATGGTGCGCAGGAGGGCCATTACTTGGTGCCCGGAGGTGGCCGTGCCGACGACCTCGATGTCGGGGTGGTTTCTGAAAACGGCCTCGAGGCCTTCCAAGAACACACGGTGGTCGTCTGCGAGAATTGTGCTAATCTTTTTCATTTCAAATCTTGGCTAAGGGGGATTTCAATGGTGACGATGGTGCCCCGCCCGATGGCAGAGTCGATGTTTAGGGTGCCGTCCATGGACTGCACGCGGTTGTGGATGCCGCGCAAGCCCAGCCCCGGTTTGTCGCGCGTGAGCTTGGTGTCAAACCCGGAGCCGTTGTCTTCGACGACGATGGTGAGCTGCTGCTGCATGCGCATGAGCTGAATGGAAAATGCGGTGGCCTTGCCGCGGTTGATGGCATTGGAAAAGAGCTCCTTGAGGATGAGGTAGATCTGTTTTTCCATCTTGGGATCGAGGCGCTTCCCAAAGCCATGCACGTCCAATTCAAAATCAAATCCGGGCGATTTTGCAAAGAGGTCCCTGAAGCCATTGAGGGCTGCGACCAAACCAAATGTTTCCAAAGTCGGCGAGGCCAGGTCGTGTGCCACCGCACGTACTTCCACCATGAGCTCTTCCAATTCGGCATTGAGTTTTTCAAATGACTGCGAGAAGGTCGGAGAAGTGGCGGCAAAGTCGTCGCGCAGTTGCCCAAACAAGTGCTTGAAAGCACCGATCTGCGCACCCACACGGTCGTGCAAGTCGTGCGCGATGCGGCTACGCTCACGGTCCTCGACCTCGAGTGTGACCTTCAGGATTTCCAATTTTTTGCTTTGCTCCATGCGCTCGACCTCGCGCTGCTTCATTTCCAGCTGAAATTTCTGCTCGACGGCATTGCGCTTGTTTCTGAGGAGTTGGATGCGCTGCAGGGAAATGGAAATGATGAGCACAATGACGATGAGCAAGCTCGCGATGGCGATCCAGAGTACGCGTGTGCGCTCCCGCTGGAGCAGGAGGTCTTGTTCCAGCAATTTGGAATTGGCCTCGGCCCGTTCCTGATTGCGTTTGGAGATGATGGATTGGTCGTATAGGTAACTGCTGGCATTGATCTGAAGATCATAGGGATGGCGGAGCCTCAAGGCATCCAAGTTCCAATACATACTTGCGTCCCATTTGTCAAGGCTAGCCGTCGCAATGCACAATAGTTCGCGGTAGTATATCTGGTCACTGACTGTACCGATTGAATCCAATATGGGAAGTGCCTCCATGAGCATTTTTTCGGCAATATCTGTCTGCCGATTCCACAAATAAATCTCTGCCAAATCTGCATCGATGATCGTTTTTTGAAGGACATCGTCTGTGCTGTTCAGTAGATTTTGCGCCTTTTTCAATTCGATTTTCGCCTGCTCAAACTTCTGGGTCCAGATATAGATTCGCGCAATATTTCTGATGGTCCTCACGGTTTCAATGAGGTCATGGGCTTGTATCCTCAATTCATAGCTTTGCTGGTAATACCGCAATGCCTTTTCAAAGTCGGCATTGTACTGGCTCACGACGCCCAGGTTGTTGAGCACGTTGGCGAGTTCGCGGGTGTTGCCTGTGGCCTCAAAACAGGTCTTTGCAATGCGGTAGACGGAGTCGGCACGGTCGTTTTGCTCCATGTGCTCAAATGTGCTGCCGATGACCATATAGGCGGTTCCGATCCCAGAGGAATCGGGTTGTGGGGCATTTTCGCGAATTCGCAATCCACGAAATCCATACAAGAGACTAAGCCTGAAATTTCCCATCGCCCTGTGCAAGATGCAAAGTTGGCTAGATAGGCGAGACACGCTGGTGGAGTCGCCCATGGAGGCGTACATTTTGAGTGCGGAGTCGGTGAACTGTAGGGAACCGAGGATGTCACCTTGCAGTTTTTTCAGTCCGCCAAGATTGCCGAGCACACTGGTGATGCCCGAGGCATCCCTGATCCGTTTGCGTACATTCAAGGCTTGAACATAATATTCCTCGGCCGCCTCATATTTCCCATTGTGTTGCGCCCAGACCCCCAATTGCACCAAGGCCAAACCCAAGCCCTTGTCAAATTTGATTCGTTTTGAAATGCCAATGGCTTCCAACAAAATTTGTTCGGGATTCTCACCAGTGGTTTTGTTCATTTCATATGCGAGTTCGCAGATCGCAAGTACCCTTTGCGTGTCTGCTTTGGCTACTTGCACAGCCACCCGCAATGAATCCATCACCCCCTGCTTGGCTAGCGCAGCAGGGGGGACAATGAAGAGCATCCAAATAAACATCGGAGCACCAAGTCGCAAATACCTCATCTTATGTTTAGCAGTTAAGTTAAATGTAACAAAAAAATAGTTCCGATGCAGCAATGAGGCGGTCAGTTTCACATTTTGAGGCAAAAGGCCCCGGGGCCTATGCCCCGGGTGCCTGGAGGAGGTTTGGATCTGGATACATTTCCGCCGTCAGCCGGGCTTCCCTGTAAGATCAGGGTCGCTGACATCGCCTAGCTTGCCGCCGCCGTTCAATCGCATGCTGTCGATCAGTGTGCCATCGGCACCTTTCAACTGCACCAGGAGGTAGTCGGCTGCGGCCTCGATCGGGTTGGTTTCCCCGAGTGGCACTTGATAGGCTACTCCCTGTGTGGCGGTGGTGCCGACATTGGGCTTCACGAAAAGCGTCACCAACTTCTCACCGGATTGGGGATCTCGCTCCAAGGGCGTATACCAGTCGGCGGCGTATGAGCTGCCGTCAAGGTCGGTGGTGACATCGAGCCGAAATGTTGAGTTTCCATCCGCTCGCAGTACTCTTACAAGTTGAAGATTCATCATAGATCCTATAGATTAAAGCGTTTGCCCAAAGTTGGGGTCCTGCGGGCGGGGATACTTCACTGCTTCAGGGGGTGGATCTTCCCTATTTTGGGGGATTTTTACGAGAACTGTAATTTGATGCAAATCGGGCCTTGGTGCTGGTCGAAACCCCGTGTACGTGAAAGGAAGCAATGAAAACTTGTGAATCAGCAATTCCCACCCCTTTGGTTTCCCCTGCTTTTCCTAACTTCACACCTTCGATGAAAGCTGTTTGCATTTTTCTGGCCTTTGTAGGAATGATTGGATTGGCTGCCCAGGCACAACCGGGATTGCCTGACTCTCTACCAAAATTGTCGCTCCACATCCAGAAGGCGGTCGGGGAAATCACCCTCGACGGGGACATTTCCGAGGCTGCGTGGCAAAATGCAGAGGTGGCGACCGACTTTGTGCAGCAATTTCCATACGACACGGCTGCGGCGATCTCTCACACCGATGTACGGGTCACCTATAACGAGCAGTTGCTGTACATCAGTGCAGTATGCTGGGACGACAAGGCGGGCGACTACATCGTGCAGTCGCTCAAGCGGGATTTTTCCTACCCGGTCACCGATGCCTTTGCCGTGTACATCGACCCCTTCAACGACAAGACCAATGGCTTCAATTTCTCTGTATCGCCCCTGGGTGTGCAGCGGGAGGGGCTTTTGGAAAATGGCGGCTCCTTTGGGGTGACGACCAACTGGGACAACAAGTGGTTTACGGAGGTGAAGCAGTATCCCGACCGCTGGGTCGTGGAGATGGCCATCCCGTTCAAGACCCTGCGGTTCAACGGCGACGTGGACCACTGGCGCATCAACTTCAGCCGCAACAACCTGAAGTGCAATGAAAACTCCTGCTGGTACCCGGTGCCGCGCGCATTCAACGTGGCCACGCTGGCCTTCACAGGCGAGTTGCAATGGGACGAGGCCCCGCGCAAGGTGGGTACAAACGTGTC
>JANMIM010000514.1:0-1406 GCA_031375795.1 Bacteroidota bacterium | reverse complement strand
CCGGGTGCGAGCGTCACCGTCGCCATCGTGGACGAGGGCATCCTCGCGATCAAGCATTACCACTCGCCCGACGCCTATAGCAAGATGTACGAGGCACGGCAGCTCGAAGTGCGCAGCTTTGACTTCTATGAATTCCTTCTGCCCGAGGTGCCGTCGAGTGCCATGGCGACCGGTGGCGACGACATGGGCGAATGGTCCTCATTTGCCCACATGAATCCGATCCAGAGCAAGCGTTTCAGGCCATTTGCCTACTGGAGCGGCATCCAAAAAGCCGACGGCGCTGGCCGCGTCACCTTGCAAGTGCCATTTCCTGCCGATTTCAGCGGCAGGGCACGCATCATGGTCGTCGCCTACGACGGGCCGCAGTTTGGCAGCGGCAGCCAAGGCATCACCGTGCGCAACGACCTGGTCATCTCCCCCGCCATCCCACGATTTGTCACGGCCGGCGACTCCGTGGACATGCCCCTCAACGTGATGAACCTCACCGAAAAAAGCATCCACGTCCGCGTCAATGTGGGCTTGCAAGGACCCCTGAAACTCATCGGCGCCAATGAATCTTCGCTCGATTTGCTTCCCCACCAAAGCCTTGTGATCAACAAGCGCATTGTGGCCTTGAAAGCTGGCCCATCGGCGATCACCATCGATGTGGACGGCCCCGAGAAACAGAAACAGCGCGTCGAATTGGCGGTGAGGCCCCCGGCACCCATGGAAACCGTCGGTGGCAGCGGGCAAATCGTGGCTGGAAATTTGGTGAATTTTAGCATTCCCGACGGCTTCGAGCCCGGGTTGCAGCAGACCATGATCGCCCTGAGCCCATTCCCCGCACTGGAATTTGCCGACCAACTCCGCTACCTGCTCAACTATCCCTATGGCTGCGTGGAGCAAACTGTGTCGGCCGCATTTCCCCAGCTCTACTTTGCAGACATCGCCGAGCTCATCGCCCCCGAGAAGTACACGAGCAGCAATGCCGTGCACAATGTGCGTGAGGCGATCACCAAATTGGAAGCGATGCAGCTCTACGACGGCGGATTTTCCTACTGGGAAGGCGCCAATTATGAAAGCGAATGGGGCAGCATCTATGCCACGCATTTTCTGGTCGAGGCACGCAAGGCTGGCTTTGCTGTGCAGCAAGTGGTGATCGTGCGGGCGCTGGACCATATCCTTGCCAAGGCCACCGAGAAGCAGACCTTCACCTATCATTATACCATCAACGGGCGCAGGATCAGCGAGGAAAAAGCCAGCAAGGAGCTCATTTACAGCCTATTTGTATTGTCGCTCGCGGGTACTCCCGACATGCCGCTCATGAATTATTACAAGAGCCACCAAGCTGCGCTCACCCTCGACGGCCGCTTTTTGCTCGGGGCCGCATTTGCCCTCAACAAAGACCTGCGCAGCTTTGAGGCCCT
>JANMIM010000513.1:0-6950 GCA_031375795.1 Bacteroidota bacterium | reverse complement strand
GCGGGTGCGAGGCCCAGCAGCAGCGCGCCTGCGACCGCGACGCCCATGGTCACCGCGAGCGCTATATACATGGGTCCAAAACGGGTCGTCATGCTGCAAACATAGGGAGATCAGTTGAAGAGTTCGGGATGCTCGTCCTCGGTGTTTTTGGAAAGCGGCGTTTCATCCTCGGGTGAATTGCGCACATTTTCCTCGGCAAGGCTGCTTTGCGGATTGAGCAAGTACTCCAAGGCCGCAATGGCAATGATGCCCGATGCGACCCAGTAGCCATGCCACCCGGAAATCTCGTGCAGTTGTATGAGGGCAAACATGGTGCAGCAAACCAAAACGACCAGCAGCCGCAGGATGTCGCGCAAGTCCTTGGTCGGCTTCAATGCAAAGTGAATTGCGTAGACGACCATGACGCCCGCGACGGCCGCCAACATCACTGGAGCGGCATAGGACCAATGCATGATCCTGAGAATGATGTACACCATGAACAAGGCGCCAGCAATCGATTGGTACCGTCGCACGGGAGATACGCGGTAGCTCCCCGTCGTCCACAGCAAATGCAAACCCAGCGCGCAAGATCCCCAAGCGACGAGATTGGTGAATCTGCCAGACAGGTTCCAGAATTCCCAATGCAGGAGATCATGCAACATGCTGAAGCTGAAGGCGATGGCAAGAATGATGACTCCGATCGCTTGAATACGTTTTTCAACCATGGCCGAGGTTCCGATTTCCAGTTTTTGGGGGAACCATGACAAGTTAAGGAATATTTTGATCGGCCAGCGTGCGGGGTGCGACGACAAATTCGGAACCTTTTCGTCGGCCCTCCCCAAAGCGCGGTTTGAGGGCCGTCGAATGATATTGGCAGCCTAACTATGATGCGGCGCCGCCGCATCTTGCATCAAGAAGCGCGTTCGTCGGCCCACACTCATGGCTTTGGCGAGGGCCGACGAACCGATGCCAAGGCATTCCCCAAAAAATCCCGATATTCACCAAAAATCACCGATGCCCCTGCCAATTCCCGAGGCCTTGAAAAATGCAAGTCGCTTGTTGGTCGCTTGGATGCTGCTGTTTTGTGCCTTGAGCCTCAAGGCACAAAACGTGTACAATGAAAAATTGTACCAATTTCTCTCCTTTGAAGCGATCCCGACCTGGACAGGCGTCGCGACCGATTGGGACAAGGCCCAGGCGCAGGTCCATCTGTACGATGCCATCCGCTACAAGGGCCATGCGCAATATATTTCCGTGGCACTGAAGACGGGCATCACATTCGCACAATTCAAGGAGCAGGTGCGGGAGTATGGGAAACGCAAATACGTGCCTTTCTTTCTCTTTGACTTGCGCAAGAAACCTCCTGTCATCGAGGGGAAAACCTATGCTTGGGCGCTGCGCATCGAGGATTATTCCTACCGCGACACCGACAAGCAGATGGGCGAGACGACCTTGCGCCTGCTCGCAACCATCCAAGAGTACATCCGTGTGGCGACCGGCAAATCGACCAACGGCATCGTGATCCTGGCGACCAACCTGGAAAGCAAACCCAACGTGAATATTGCGCCCGAAATGAACCAAGCCGGCTATCCCAACCGCACCGTCGGTCAGCTGCTCAACCTCATGGGCGGCAAGGCCGTGCATGTGCTCAACATGGGCACGGGCTATGGCTATTTGCGGTATGTGAAGGCGGGAGAAGAGGTGAACCTGCGTGCCACCGCTCAGGATATTGTGGTCTATGAACGCATGCCGATGCGGGTGCCGCCCGTGAATGGCATCATTACGCTCGAGCCACAGACACCGCTGTCTCACGTGAACCTGCTGGCCAAAAACCGGGGCACATTCAACCTCTATGCGACCGACACGAGCGCCGTGCCCGGCCTGCACGCCCGCATCGGCAAGCTCACACGCGTGGAGTGTACCGACACGCGCATCACATTGCA
Source organism: Bacteroidota bacterium (assembly GCA_031375795.1). Taxonomy (GTDB): domain Bacteria; phylum Bacteroidota; class Bacteroidia; order J057; family JADKCL01; genus JADKCL01. The sequence goes on along the minus strand of JANMIM010000513.1, from coordinate 5,028 downwards.
TGACGCGACGCAAGCAGAAGCCGATGCATTCTGGGCCAAGCACCAACTCAAGGTGGAGATCCCCGAGCCACAGCTTGCATTTACCGACATCATCAACCTGGCCACTGCGGATCCCAAGGAAATGACGGCACAATACATCGGGGCCAAGGCCGCAAACTATGCCATCATCCAAAAAAACTTTGCGCAATATGTAAGGCCGGGATTGGCGATTCCCTTTGGATATTATGAATCGGTCGTGCAAAGCAGCGGTGCCAAAACCCTCATCTCGGAACTCATCTCCCAAAAGCAAGATCTGTCGGCAGCCCAGGTCGAAAAACGATTGGCCGAGATCCAACAGGCCATCTTGAATGCCAAGCTGCCGCCTGCCATGTTGGCTGCGGTCACCGAGGCCATCCAAGCGCAATATCCAGGGCAGCGTGTGCGGTTGCGCAGCTCGACCAACTGCGAGGACCTGCCCGGATTCAACGGCGCGGGCCTCTATCTGTCCAAGGGCGTGGATGCCGCCGAACTCAAGGCCAAGCTGGAATCCAAGCTCTTACAGGTATTTGCCTCGCTGTGGACGCCGATCGCCTGGTCTGAGCGGGAATATTATTTCATCGATCACAGCAAGGTCGCGATGGCCGTGCTCATCAATGCCTCCTACAGCGACGAATATGCCAACGGTGTCTTGCTCACCGTCCCCGACAAAAACGATTTTGCCATTGTGATCAATACACAATATGGCGACTCGGCGGTCGCCAATCCCGAGAGCGGCCAAATCCCCGAGGCCCTGCATTACAAATCTGCAGCCGCCACGCAATATGTGCTCGACAGCAAGAGCAGCATCCACGACATCTTCTTGCAAGATTCGTTGTCGGCCCAGCTCCTCGAACTCAAAAACCTTGCGGTGCGGGTCCACAACACCTTCCAAGCATTTGCGCCCCAGATGGCCAAGACGCAATATGGCGTCGACATCGAATTCAAGGTCGTGCGTCGCTCGGGCGGATTCCAATTGTACATCAAACAAGCCCGGTTCCTGGGTCAGGTCTTGCCGGAATAATCAAAGAATCCCCGCAATGAAAACACTGTTGATTCCCAGCAAATCAGATACCGAGCGCAATGCCGTGGCCCTCGCATGGAAGCAGGCTGGTGGAACCGTGATGGCCGTCGACAAATTCTGGGAGAAACCGATTCTGCCCACCGCAGCATCGGTCGCGATTTATGGCAACGACACCTTTGCGCTTGTATTGGCACAGGTGCTCGGCCTCACATTGCTTGCGCCAGAGGACCAATTGGTCGCACAGCTGGATTGGATCTGGACAAAACGCAAGATCGACATTCTCCCCATCCGGGACCTTGCTACGCGCGCATTCCCCTGCTTTGTGAAGCCCGTGACCCCCAAGCAATTTCGGGCGCAAGTATATGATGGGTTTGCGGAGCTGGAATTGCAAATTCAGGGCCTGGATCCTGACGCCTTGGTGATCGTCGCGGAAACCATCGCGATCGACGCAGAAGCGCGTGCATTTGTCTTGGATGGCGGCGTCTGCGACTGTGCCATCTACGAGGGCGATGCCGATGTCCAGGAGGCATTTGAAGCCGCAACGGCATTTGCCCGGGCGCATCAGCCCTTGTTGCCCAGTGCCTATGTACTGGATTTGGCGCATGCACGGGGTCTGGGCTGGGTCGTGCTGGAGTTCAATGCCGCTTGGGGGGCGGGTCTCAACCACTGCGCGGCCGACAAGGTGCTGCCTTGCATCGCCGCAGCCACGTGCGACTGAGCGGTCAGTACCGCGCCACAGGCAACCGCATCACGACCGTCGTTCCCACGCCCAATTCACTTGCCAAGACAATGCTGCCGCCTAGTCGGTCGATCGCCTTTTGGGCCACGTAGAGGCCCAATCCGCCTCCGGGGAACTTCTCCGTTGCCCTGAAAAACATCTCCGTGACGCGCCCGATCTCAGAGGCGGGTATGCCGATTCCATTGTCTGTGATCCGCAATTCCACATCGTTGCCGACCTGCGTGGCCCCGACGTGGATCGTGGGTTGCCGGCCCGTCTTGGCGCTGTATTGGACTGCATTTTCCAGCACATATCTCAAGGCGAGCTCCAGCATGAAGCGATCGGTCAGGACTTCGGGCGCTGCATCGCATTCGACCTGCCACTCCGGCTTGGCGTCTGCGTTTGGGTAAATCATGCCTTGCACCGCGCCGTCGACGACTGTGGAGATTGCAAGCCATTCCAAATGTAGGGGCCTGGAGTTCAGCTCGCTCACCGCCACGAGCTTGTGCAGGATGGCATCCATCAACTGGGCAGAAACATCGACATGTCCCTGCATTTGCCCCGCGACCAAAGGATCGGTCTCCCGCTTCAAAATGGAAACCAATCCCATGATGCGCGCCGTGGGGCGGCGAAGGGCATGCGCGGCTTCGTACAAAAATGTATCGAGCTCTTTGTTGGCAAGCGCAAGCTTTGCGGTACGTGAAGCCACAGTCGATTCGAGCTGCGCATTGAGTTGGATGAACTGTGCATTGCGCTCTTCCAGGGCCTCGCGCTGCTGCTCGACCTCTGCCTTGCGATGGTGCAGGGCTGCATTGAGTTCGTCGAGCTGCCGGATCGTGCGGTCACGGGAGCCTTGGTAGATCATGAGGATCATGAAGATGTAAATGAGCAGCCCGGTTTGCACCACGACATTCAAATGCAACCGATAATCCTGGTCGTACAAATTGGGAAGGTGTATCCCGCTCAGGTCCAGCACAAACAGCACGATGATTTCCACCAGGCATACGATCGACATCAGCAATCCCCGCTTCCAACCTTGAAAAACAAATCCCGATGCGGGCACGATCGCGAGCCAGGGTACGATGCTGGAATTGATGCCACCCGTCCCATAGATGAGTACGGAAAACATGAGGATGGCATTGATGTCAAAAACCGCTGTCGTGACCGCAAGGCTGCCCGTGCGGTAAAAGGTCCACAGCAGGATCGGCACGACCATCGCGCCACCCAGACAGGCCCACAAGCCCAGCATGTAGCCGATGCACCCATAAAAAGTCGCAAAAACCACGAGAAACGCCGCCGAAGCCATGTAAAACATCAACAACAGCCGGGCGGTACGCAGGCTACGCTCGTGCAAGAGGTGTCCCTCGGGGATCCATTTTTCAAGCCGCTGGAGCAATCCTGCGGTTTTCAGCATTTGTGACTTCATCGGCTGGGTGCGCCCCATCGGGCTTCGTTGTCCCAATATACGTCCTTGCTTCTGGATTTGGATTGCAAGCGCCAAGCATTTTCCGGCTCCACCAACCAAATTGCCGCTGAAATCGGGCAAATGGGGCAGATTTCCAGCCTCCAAAAATCACTGGGTGCGTAAGATTTTTTAAAACTGAAAGGATTCAGAATGCGTGAAAATGGCGCTCCTTCGATTTCAACCAAGTAAGAAGTAAGTAAGATCGGGGTTGCAGGCCGGGAAAGGATGCTGCATCTTTACATCAAGCAAGAGCAAGGATTAGGGGACTCCCACATGATGGTTGAGGCCCCTAATTTTTTTTTGATCAGAATTAGCAGAATTCTCTGAATTTTCAGAATCGCACTTGGGGTTGAATCTTCAGATCGCCGCAGGCAATTTTGGGTGGCTTCCGCTTCATTCAAAATCTCTTTCGATTCTGCAAATTGGCTTCGCTGATCTACAGATTCTGCGCTTTGATGCAAGTGGATTCGGGGACTCTCCGCCTTGGCGGTTTGAGGCGCATTATTTATTTTACCAGAATTAGCAGAATTTTCGGAATTTTCAGAATCGCACTTGGGGTTGAATCTTCAGATCGCCGCAGGCAATTTTGGGTGGCTACGGCTTTATTCAAAATCTCTTTCGATTCTGCAATTTGGCTTCGATGATCTGCCGATTCTGCGCTGTCATGCAAGTGGATTCGGGGACTCTCCGCCTTGGCGGATTGAGACCCCTAATTTTTTTTTACCAGAATTAGCAGAATTTTCGGAATTTTCAGAATCGCACTTGGGGGTGAATCTTCAGATCGCCGCAGGCAATTTTGGGTGGCTTCGGCTTCATTCAAAATCTCTTTCGATTCTGCAATTTGGCTTCGATGATCTACAGATTCCGCGCTGTCATGCAAGTGGATTCGGGGACTCTCCGCCTTGGCGGATTGAGGCCCCTAATTTTTTTTGAGCAGAATTAGCAGAATTTTCGGAATTCTCAGAATGGGCTTTGGGGGTGAATTTTGGGTGGTCAACCTGAATTCAATATCCCGTAGATTGTGAACCTTCATCGAATGCTATTCAGCCATCCATCTGGATTCGAGCGACTCTTGGTTGTAGCGGATTATGGCCCCTAATTTTTTTTGAGCAGAATTAGCAGAATTCTCTGAATTTTCAGAATCGCACTTGGGGTTGAATTTTTTGGTTTTCTAGGGTGCATTGGGGTTTTGGGAGGCGAATTTGTTTTTTGAGGATCGGTTGCTGGTCCTTGAGGTTTTGGGGTTTTTGCTACTTGGATTTTTTCTATCATCAGGCCCTTTTTCATTTTTTTTCTTGGGGTGTCGATGCTTGCAAATCTGTCTGAGTCGGTCTTTTGTGGCTTTTCTATCCACCTCTTGGTCAATGGATCCAAAGGAATTTCGTAGAATAGGAATGAATTAAGACCGAATCAAGATGGAATGGAAAGATCGTGCGCGTAGCACCAATGTGGAAGACATTCGCCAAGCTCGGCCTGGGGGCGATAAGGATGCTGATCGTGCGAAAAAGCGCAAGCGCACCAAGCGTGTGGTCGGTGGCCTTGGGATCGGCGGCATCATCATCGCGGTGATTGTGATGTTGCTGGGTGGCGATCCATCGGCAGTCACCAACAACAGTTCGGCGATCGGCAACCCCAAGACCGACAAAAACCCGCAGCCCAAGGGCCGCAGTGCCAAGGAGGATGAGCAAGGCGAATTTGTGAAGGTCGTGCTCAAGGACACTGAAAATGCCTGGCACAAGATCTTTCGGCAACAGCTGAACCGCGAATACGAGGAACCCACCCTCGTGCTCTACACCGACAAGGTGA
>JANMIM010000543.1:0-3776 GCA_031375795.1 Bacteroidota bacterium | reverse complement strand
CGCACCAGGATCCCGGCGTCATCACGGCTGCTGCGGCAGTACACGTGGTGGACATCGACACTTCGGTCACGGCTTGGGGTGCCTTCAAGGCGCTTTTCTCAAGTCTGCCCTACAACGTGGGGCGCTTTTTGTCCTATGATTTCTCCGTCTTGTTGCAAAACATTCTGAAAAAGGAAGAATTTGACCTCATACAACTCGAGGGCAGCTACATGAGCCTCTACATTCCTGCCATCAGGGAGGTCAGCGATGCACCGATCATTTTGCGCAGCCACAACGTCGAATTCCAGATATGGGAGCGGCTCGCGGCCCACGAGGCAAATATTTTGAAGCGCATCTACATCAAGAGCCTGTCTAGGAAAATCCGGCAATTTGAGTTGGATCACTTGCAGGCCTGCGATGCCATCGTGCCGATCGCGCGCCAAGACGAGGTTTTTTACCGGGCCCAGGGCTTCAAAAAGCCCATCAAGACCATCAATGGCGGCGTCGACCTCCGGTCGTTTTGCCCCAGATTGCCGCTGGAGGCCAACCTCAAGGTCGGTTTCCTGGGCAGCCTCGAGTGGGCACCCAACGTCCAGGGCCTGCATTGGTTTCTCAAGGAAATCTGGCCCAATATCTACTCCGATCATCCCAGCCTCAGCCTGCATGTCGCCGGCAAGAACCCGCCGAGGGAACTAAAAGCCATCTCGGCACCGGGCATGACCTTTCACGGCGAGGTGCCCGATGCTGCCCAGTTCATGGAAAGCTGCCATTTTTTCATCGTGCCGCTGCTTTCGGGCGGGGGGATGCGCCTGAAGGTGGCCGAGGCGATGGCGATGGGCCGTTGCGTGATCAGCACCGCCATCGGTGCCGAGGGCATCGACGCCAGGCCCGGCGACGAGATCGTGATCGCCGACGAGGTCGAGGCGTGGTGGGATGCCTTTCGCATGCTCGTGCCCGCACCCGCGCAGTCGCTGGCGATCGCGCAGGCTGCCCACAAGGTGGCGCTGGAACGGTTCAGCCTCGATGCGGTGGGGAAGCAATTGGAGGATTTTTACGCGGAGGTGCTGGCATGAAGATCCTTGTGGCGCTTTCCAGATTTCCCTGGCCGCTCGAAAAGGGCGACAAACTGCGGGCGTGGTACCAACTCAAGGGCCTTGCGGAGCAGCATGAAATTCACCTGATCTGCCTGAATGAACAGCCCGTCCCCGAATCAGACCTTGCACAGCTCGATTTTTGCGCCTCGGTCCAGGCGATCGTGCAAGGCAAGCTGCAATCGGGCTGGAACTTGCTCGGGGCGCTCACGAATGGCCTGCCCTTCCAAGTCAACTATTTCCGCTCTCCCGCGATGCGCTTGGCGATCGCCGACACCATTGTGCGACAAAAGATCGAGGTCTGCTACGTACAGCTCATCCGCCTCGGCCAAAACCTGCCTTTTGAGTTCAGCAAGGTGCGCTGGGTGCTGGATTACATGGACACGTTCTCGATCGGCATGCGGCAGCGTGCAGCCGAGGCTGGGTTTTTCATGCGGCCCTTTGCCAAGTCTGAGGCTCGGCGCTTGGAAGCATACGAAAACAAGATCGCCGCGCAGTTTGATGAGCTCGTGATCATCAGCCAGCGCGATGCCGAGGGATTGCTGCCCTTGCTGCGGGCAGACGTGCACATCATCCCCAACGGGGTCGGCGAGATGTTTTTTGAAGATTTGGCGCCGGCACCGGAAAAGGACTTCGACCTCATCTTTTTTGGGAACATGGGCTACCATCCCAATGTGCAGAGCGCCAAGTTCTTGGTGGAGGAGGTGCTGCCGATCCTGCATCAACGCGGCTTGCGGCCCAAATTGTGCATCGCCGGGGCGCGGCCTGCCCCGCTCATCAAGGCTTGGGAAAGCGCCGAAATCACGGTGACCGGCTTTGTGCCAGACATCCGCGACTATGTCTTGCGCAGCAAGATCAGTGTCGCACCGCTGGTCGGGGGCCAAGGCCTCCAAAACAAACTGCTGGAATCGATGGCGATGACCCTACCCACCATCACGACCCCGATCGCCAATGCGGGATTGGGCGCGCAAAATGGGGTGGATTTGCTAGTCTGCGATGGCGCGGAGGCCTTTGCAGCAGGCATCATGGATTTGCTCGCACACCCAGCCAAGGCCCAGGAATTGGCAGGCAACGGCCGGCGCTTTGTCGAGCAGCATTTCAGGTGGACGGCGATGAATGCGCAATTGGAGCGGGTGCTGGTGGGGAAAGGCGGCAAACCTTTGTGATGCGGCGCTTCATCTTCTTGAACTTGCTGGGAATGATGGCTTTGCTGCTGCCTGCCCAGAAATATCAGGCGCACCATGATTTGCTCGACAGCCTAAATAATGCAGGCAAAATCCCCGCCATCGGTTATGCGGTCGTCTCGAGCGATTCCGTGTTGGAAATGCAGGTGGCTGGCAAGCTGGAGATCCATGGACTTGAACCAGCGACCGAGCAGAATCCGTTTCGCTTGGGATCAAATACCAAGGCGATCACAGGATTCATCGCGGCGCTGATGGTGCAGGAGGGCAGGATAAAATGGGAAACCCAATTTTTTGAACTGTTTCCCGACTGGAAAAAGCATGCCAACAAGGCCTACCATCAATTGACTTTGTTGAATCTGCTGAGCTTCCGGAATTGGTTGCCTATGTGGACCTATACATTTGCCAAACCCAATCCCCGCAGGATCCAGGGCGAAGCTGTCGAGCAGCGCAGGCAATTCGCGCAGTGGGCACTCAAGCAGCCGCCCGTACACGTGGGCGAGGAATTCAATCACAGCAACCTCGGCTATGTATTGGCTGGGCTGATGCTGGAGCAGGCGAGCGGGTTGCATTATGAGCAATTGCAAAGCGTATACGGCAAGCAAATCGGCGTGGAATTTTATTACTTTGATTACATCTGCAGCCAGCACAGCTTTGAGATCGGCGGGCATGATGCGCAGCTACAGCCCACTTCCAGTGACAACGTGCGCCTCAATTGGCTCATGGCGGCGGGCAACGCACGGCTTTCGCTGGCAGATTATTCCAAATTCCTCATGGTACAGTTGCAGGGATTGCAAGGAAAATCCCCCTTGTTGCCTCGGGAAACCTTTGAATTCCTGCATTTCGGGCTACCGGAGTTTGCGGTTGGCTGGTTTTGGGAGGAAAATGCGGCTGGGCAGCGCGTTTCACACAACCTCGGAAATCCAGGGAATTATGTGTCGCGCGTCCTCGTCAATCCAGCTGTGGATCGGGCTTACGTTGTATTTGCGAGTTGCATGACCGATGAGGCCTATGCAGCGACGGAGTGGCTGCTGAAAAGGCTTGCAGATTAGGGCTGTGCACAATGCCGATGGACAGCAGGAACGGCTCGCATTTCGAGTAAGCAAATGTCAAAACCCTTTTCCTTCAAGATCAGTTATAGCCAAAAGTCTGATTCCAAATTCTAAACCCCTATCTTTGCAGCATGTCAAAGATCAAAGTAGACAGCATCGAGGCGGCCATTGAGGACATCCGCCGAGGCAAAATGATCATCGTCGTGGACGACGAGGACCGTGAAAACGAGGGCGACTTCATCATCGCCGCGCGGCATGCGACCCCCGAGGTCGTCAATTTCATGGCCACCCATGGGCGCGGCCTCATCTGCATGTCCATGCCCGATGAGCGCTGCGAGGAACTGAAATTGGAGCTCATGGTGGGCCGCAATACGGCCTTGCACGCGACGCCGTTTACGGTTTCCGTGGACTTGCTCAAGAATGGTGTGACGAGCGGCATCTCAGCATCAGACCGTTCCAAGACCATCATGGCC
>JANMIM010000533.1:0-3006 GCA_031375795.1 Bacteroidota bacterium | reverse complement strand
CATCAAAATGCATTTTGAACAGATCGATATCCGCAAAATGTGTGAAGAAGTAGTTGCGGCTCGGCGTGCGGGCCGTCACCTACTCCAAGGACCGGTGGCCGGTGCTACTCCACACGAAATGGGGCATCGGGCAGCTGCCTCGGGTACACACGGTCGAGCGCTATGCGCGCGCCCTCCAACCCCTGGGATGCGCCCTGGATGACCAAGGCTTGGAATTTTTCCTGCCCGAGGAGGCGCGCACACTGGCCCGGCAGATTGTGAGCCGCAATTTTGCGACGCCACCGGTTGCGGTCGTGCTGGGCGGCAACTATTTCACCAAGCGATGGCCGAGGGAGTATTTTGTGGAATTGCTCAATGGCCTCGGGCAGCCGGTGCTGCTGCTGGGCGGCAAGCCGGAGACAGAGGATGCCGCTTGGATCGCGTCGCAGCTCAAGGTTTGCGCCTTCAACGCCGTCGCCCAGTATGACTTGCTCCTGAGCGCGGCCCTGCTGGAGCACGCGCAATGCGTGGTCACGCACGACACCGGGCTCATGCACATTGCGACGGCCTTGGGTTGCAAGATTTTCTCGATTTGGGGAAATACGGTCCCAGAGCTGGGATTTGCGCCTTACAAGGCAAGCTTGTCGGTGATCATTGAAAACAAGGCGGTCGATTGCCGGCCTTGCACGAAGCTGGGGTATGAAAAATGCCCCAAAGGGCATTTCAAGTGCATGCGAGACTTGTTGCCTGAGCAAGTGCTCAGGGAGATCAATTCACATCGTTGAGAGAGAATTCTGGCGGGATCGCGCGTCGGGCTCGTCGCTCAATCGTGCTGCTGCTCAGTGTTTTGCAGCTTGCGGAACACGAGCGAGATCACTGTGATGAACAGGCCCGCGATCATGAGCCCGTTTCCGGCTGGCCAATGCATGAATTTGAGCAATCCGCCGACACCCAAGGTAAGTGCACCAACCAAAACGACAAAGTTGATTCCAGATTTCATAATTCTTGACATTAATTCCTGTTCAGTTCTACGCCCATCGTCAACCCTAGTTGTTACTTGACGGGCAAATACTTATCCACCAAAACTGGGTAGAGGTTGGTGGTCACGCCGTGCTGGGCACACTTTGCGAGCACATCCTCCTCCTTGAAATTGGTGTCGGCGCCCGAGGCCGGCTTCTCATCGCTGATGATCACGATGAGCCTTTTGGTCTTGGACTTCCAGCTAAATTCATCCACGGTTTTGCAAATCGCGCCATAGACGTCTTCCACGCTGCCCAGCAACTCGATTCCTTGCAGAAACCGGGCCAATCCATCGTAGTTGTCGCTGAGGCCCTGGGCGCAATAGCCATATTTGGAGCCGCTTTTGACATCCGAGAAGGTCACCATGCCCGCCCGCACGCCCGTGTGGGACGCAAAGCGCGCGATCAGCTGTGGCAACTCCCGCCTGATTTCGTCGATGTCGTCTTCCATGCTGCTCGTGTGGTCCACCAAAAAGACGATGTCGGCACCGTCCACCAATTGGGCTTGCAATAGCTCGTCGAGGGCTGCAAGCAAGGGGCGGTCGACGGCATTGTAAAATTGGCCGTCGGTGCCGGCGCTCATGTGCAGGTATTGGCGGGCAATTTCCTGCTCCCTCGGGCCAAATTTCGAATTTTCGGGGCTCGACTTGCGCAGGGTGTCGATGTGTGCGGCTTGGGCCAAGGTCTCGGTTTGGGTGACCAATGGCTGGACAAATGACTCGGCGGGCTGCGTCTTGGCGCGGATCCTGGGGCCGAATTCAGGCAAAATGCCGGCCGATGCGGTCATGGACCACACCCCTGCCAATAGCAAAGCCAAGATTTTCCTCCAATACATCGATGACAAGAATTCCGTGGTCCTAAGTTAAGGAGAATGTGGATAAGTCTGGGGCAGTTCGTGAATTTTTTTCGGGGAATCTGGTGGATGGAGGCGTGGACTGGCTGATGAAGGCCCAAGTCATTGAGTTTTGGATTATTGGTCTTTAATCCGTCTGAGATATAGGACTCAATCCCGCCGGAGTCGTGTGGTCGATGGCCCTGTGGCCGGAGCTGAGAATGAAACGAAGCGCTGGCCTCCGGCCCGAACGCTGATCTACTGCCCACGGGAGCCCGCCCTGCCGTGTCCCGGTCCGCAATCGTGAAGCTTGCCGAACGAGGCGGGATTACGGGTGAGTTGCTGCGGTTTTACTCTTGAGGGTTTCTTTGCTTTTAGCTTGTATGGGTGAAATCAAAAATTTCGCCGGAGGCAAATGGTCGATAGCCCTGCGGCCAGAGGCCGCGGGCTCTAAATCAATGACATTCCGATGAAGGCCCTTCGCAGTCCTTTTCGCAAGCCCAGGATCATTCGATCACATCATCGTCGATCAGCTTCAGGGTGGCGGGTAGGCGCTCCAAAGGCAGCTTTTCCAAGGTTTTGGCATTGAGCCAGACACCGGGGTCCGCAGCCAATACGATCGGATTGAGCTGAATGATCGTCAACTCCTTGGAAATCGTGTCCTCGGCAAAGAATCTGCAAGCGAGGGGCCATTCGTCTCCCGGGAATTTCAGCAGTGGCGATTGCTTGCCGTCGCGGCGCACGACAATGGTGCGGTAGCCGTCGCCGTCAAAAAAACCGAAATACTCGGTGACCTCTGCTGTGGCCCTGTAGGACAATTCAAGTTGGCGGCTTTGTGGGGCCTCCTTATAATATGTGTTCCAGACCCACCAAACGATGAGCGAGACGATGAAAATGCTGCCCGCGACGGTGACAAACCGCAGCCTTTCCTGTGGGGTGTCTTTGGACTGGAGCTCATTCATCTATTTCTTCCTCCCCAAAAATCGACAGACCCATGCCTGCCCTTGGTGGTATTTGCCTTCAGACAACTGCACTTCGCCCTCCAGCAGCTCCAACACCTCAAAATCAGGAAACAGGACCCGGATTTCCTCCAGAGACGGCAGGAAATCCGCATCCTTGGGATAAAGAAAATTTTGATCTTACACTTGCATACTCTCAAGAATATAATAGCAATCC
>JANMIM010000053.1:0-8929 GCA_031375795.1 Bacteroidota bacterium | reverse complement strand
GATCACGATGGCATCGGCGGTGTGCTCCTCGCCGCTGTCTGTCCAAACCCTGTGGGGATGGCCGGAGAAGTCCACGCGGTCGATCAATGAATACCGCACTTCAGTGCCAAAACGCATGGCCTGCTTCCTGAAATCCTCCATCATGTCTGGGCCGTTGATTCCTTCTGGGTAGCCCGGGTAGTTCTCAACCTCTGTGGTCGTGATCAATTGGCCACCGGGATTCATGCCAGTAAACAGGATGGGATGCAGACCTGCACGCGAGGCATAGACGGCAGCCGTGTAGCCGGCAGGCCCCGAGCCGATGATGAGGACTTTGTGGTGATTGGGGGAGGTATTTTCAGACATGTGATACGTTTTTTGAGAGGGCAAATATCCGCAAAATTCTAAAACTACGCGGTCTTGAAATTCGATTTCTTTCGCAGCCACATCGCGGACGCCTCACTCCTGCTTGCGGCTCCGAAATCAGAGCAACCAATTGTGGATTCGCAAATCGATTATTGTAGATAGCTTCCTATCTTGGTGGCATCGAATCTCTGACTCCAAATAGGGCCGTACCGCGATGGTTTTGGCTGCCGGCAATCTTGCTGGTGGGTTTGCGGCTATTGCACATGGGGCCAGAACTGGACGATCCCCATATGTGGCGACAGGCCGACACCGCCTATTACATTTGGGACTATTATGTGAATGGTGTCGACTTCCTGCATCCGTCGGTGAGTTGGATGGGCGCGCACAAGACCGTGATCTTGGAATTTCCCTTGCCAGAGGCACTTGCCGCCTGGGCATATCAACTTTTGGGGCCGCACTTGATTTGGAGCAGATTGCTGTTCCTGGGATTCTTCCTGGGCGCGGCGGCCTATTTTTTCAAGATCATCCGACATGTGGCCGATGCTGAACTGGCCGCTTTTGCGACCTTGGTTTTTTTGATGTTGCCCCTGGGCATCTACTATTCGCGGGCGGTACACATTGATTTTTGTGCGGTTTTTTTCGCGCATGGCATGTTGTATTACCTGCTGCGGGCCGTGCAGCAGGATTCCTGGCGGCTTTTTCTGGCCTCGATGTTCATGGCCACGATCGGGTTTCTGGTGAAGGCGCCTTATGTATTTTACCTTGCTTTGCCAGCCTTGGGCTACATCCATCATTCGGGCAAATGGCGGTTTTTCCTGCGGCATTCCTATCTCCTGCTGATTCCGATTCTCACATTTGTGGCGTGGCAATGGCATGTGAAGCAGGTGAATGCGGCGATGCCCGACTGGAGCTTCATTCCCGACTACCACAAGATGGACAATATGAAAGGCTGGTATTTCGGCCGGATGAGTGACCGTGGGGAATGGCCGCTGTGGCAACTGATTTGGGGACGGGTGAAGTTTGAGGTCGCTGCCGTCTGGGGCGTACCCTTGATGTTTCTGGGAGCAATCTTGTGGCTGCGAGATTTCAGGGCCAATTTCATGCGGCTCTGGGCGATCGGGACCTTCGTCTATTTGCTGGTCTTTTTCTCCTTGAATTTCATCCACGACTACTATCAAATTCCCTTTTTGGCCCCTGTCGCCTTTTTCATTGCTCTCCCACTCTACCATCTCCACAACTGGCTGGCAGGCAAGAACCGCGCGGTTGCGGGTCTGGTCATGATCGTCGGCATGAGCCTCTTTGGCTGGCAATGCATACGGCTCACGGAAGGCATCCATCTCAGCGAGGATGAGAAGCTGTACATGGGCCGCTATTACCAGCCCGACGAATTGCCTCAAAAAGCTGGTGCATTGATCAGGGCACACACCCCCGAGAATGCCGTGGTCATCACGACTTTTGGTGGACTGGATGTGAGGTGCCCGCTCGTGCTCTACCATGCCCGTCGCCCGGGATGGTCCATCGGGAAGCAGAACCTCAGCGTCTCCCTGCTTCAGCAACTCATCGCCAACGGTGCCACGCACTTCGCGCTGCTCCAAATCGACCCCATGACGCCAGAATTGGAACAATTTGTCGCACAGTTTCCCCTGGAAAGGCACGTTTTGCCAGGGACCAATTGGCCTTTGCGGATATTTACCTTGATACAGCAGCCCTGAGCTGAGGATTCAATTTGATTTGATGCTCGCATCTGCAAACCAGAGAGATCCAGCGGCTCCCGCTTTTTCTAGCGGGACGCGGTGGAAGCAGCCGGAATTTGAGTAGCCGGGATTCCGTATCATTTTGCCGATGAAATTGAGTAGCCAGGGTTCATAGTCCCTTTGCCGCTGAAATTGGGGCGTAGATTGTTCCAAACCACCCTCTCAATTTCAGCTGCAAACCGATTTCACCTTCATGGCTACTCAATCTTTAGATCGCCGCAGGCAATTACCGTCGGTTTGCGACCCACGGCCCTGGGAAACAGCGCATCCCAAAAACCAAGCCTCTGCGTCAGCAAGGATGATCCTTCCCAACGCAGAGGCTCTTCGCTCTGATGCCAATCAGTTGCCGACGGCGCCTTTGATGCTCAAGGTCTGGTAGTTGCCATCGATGATGCTGATCAAGGGGTTGCCGAATCGTTTGATGGCCATGCCAGCCTGACCTGCTGCGGGCAAGTTGGTGGGCGGTGGATCGGGGAAGTTTTGGTTAAAGATGGAGCCCAAGAAGGGCACTTGCACGTCGACGTTCACAAACAAGATGCCCACGTCGCCGTCACGGCCATAGTCACCGCCATCGCCGCCGATGATCGTCGGCGTGAGGGTGAGGGTAAATCCAGAGATGCTGAGCGGAATCGGTTGATCCAACCTGCCGCCGTCGCCGCCAAGTCCACTCACGCCGCCGGTGCCGTCCTGCCCAGCCTCGTAGAGGATGGGCAATACCGATGCGCCACCCAATCCGTCGGCGGCACCACCGCCGCCGCCTGCACCAAAGCTCAGCGTACCAAATCCGGGGATGCTCACGATCGTGAGGGCCACCGATCCGCCACCGCCGCCGCCGCCAAAAATATAGCCGCCCAGGTTGTCGATGTTGGTGCGGGTGCTCAAGTGCATGGCATTGCCACCATCGGTGCCAGGGTCGCCAAATGTACCAAAGCTACCTCCTGCCCCACCGTCGCCGCCATGCGCCAAGATGCCACCACGGTTGCGGACGCCCACTTGCGATTGCGGGTGCAGCGGGCCGGTCTGGTAAGCGGGCACTGAGGTTGCACTGGCAGAAACTTCGACACCGCCGGGCACGTCCAGCACCACGCAAATCGGGATGCCGGTCGGCAAGCCATTGGCGACCTGCAGGTTGTAGTCCACTTGGTTGCTGAGCAGCAAGACCTGGTAGCACGAGTCGATCGTGACTTGGAAAATCTTGATTTTGATGCGATCCCCGCAAACTGCCTGCACCGCAATCGGGAAAGTGCCGGGCTGTGCAAACACATCGGCTTCGACCGTGAGACGCGATTGGCCGGAGGAAAATACCGAATAGGTCGTGAGGCTTGCGGTGACACCCGCAGGCAGGTTGTGCAGCAAGAACATGGACACGCTTTGTGGCGTGCCGCCGTTTTGGTTGATGGTGATGGTCGTACCCGTGGTGTCGGTCGTCGTGCGGTTGATGACCCCCGCAGTATCGCTGATGCTGATGTCAAACAGGCAGTCGTCGCAGCTCTCTTGGAAACTCGCCAGCCAGCAATCGCCGTTGTAGATCTGCAAGATGCTGTCCACGGTATTGTAGATGACGAGGCCCGTGGCAGGTGCCGTGATGGCATCGCGCTGCACGGTCGTCATGCGCGGGGGCAGGAAACCGTGGTCGGTGGAATTGAGTTCCAAGATGGCAGAGGGGTTGGCATTGATGCTGCCGATCGACACCGTGCCCGTCGGACGGTAGATGTCGGGCCCGTTTTCGGTCCAGACCGTGTTGATGATCGTGTCCCCATGGATGGCAATGCCGTTTCCTGCAACCAGCAGCGCCCCACCTGACAACGTGCTCGGTTCCCAACGGCCCAGGCCTTGGTTCCACGATATCACCTGCCCACCCGTTGGCGCCGTCGCTGCGAGTGGACGGTTCTGCAAGCCCACCACGGTGAGTGCCGTCGCGCCGGTTGCGTCACCTGTATGTGGTGTATGGGAAAACACCGTCCCTGTGAGCGTGAGGCCGGTACCGGCGGTATAGGTCGTATTTTGATCATTGGCAGGGACCCAATTGGTGCCGTTCCAGGAGAGGACTTGCCCGGGCTGCACGCCGATGGTGTTCACGTCGGTGAGGTCATTGAGGGCCAGATTCACAATCCCCACGCGCTCTGCATACAGTGCGTAAGGCACAGACAGCAGCTCCGAGGTGCCCATCAGGAAAAAATTGGTGCCGCCGGCGGGATCCAATTCCACTTGTAGCCATTGGTTGGCATTGGTCCATGGCACGGCTGAGAATGTACCCGTGATCGGTGTGCCGCGTCCGACCTTCAATGTGAACAAGCCAAATTGATTGGTCGTGGTCACATGCCGCTCCGAGTATTGGACGGGGCCATTGGGGGCGCCTTGCAAGATGTTGAACTTGATGCCGACGGATTGGTTGGCCAGGAGGTTGCCCGAGGCATCCCTAGCGACGGCTTGGTAATTGAGTGCCTGCGGCACCAATTGCGCTTGTAGCCATGCAATGCTCAAGCAAGCAGCAAACAATAGAAGCAGAATCTTTTTCATGCGTCCGTATCAGTGTTGAATGACGGTGATCTTATAGATGTTGTTGCGGGCGATATTCTTGCTTGGCACGTCGTAGCTCACGTGCAAGAAATACATCCCTTGGCTGATCGGCGCGAGGTCGAAATAGTCTTCGACTTGGCCACCGGTGTATTGATTCTCGTATTTGCGCAGCACTTCCACACCGCGCATATCGGTCCAGTGCATTTTCACCTTGCCAGCATGCTCGAGCGTGTAGCGGAAATTGAGTCGGTCGCTTGCCGGATTGGGATAGACCACAAACTCAAATCCATAACCGATCTCATCGGTGATGCCGACGAGTTGCGTCCATGGCTGCTGGAATCCCTGCGTCAAGAGCTTGCCGTTGGAGGCAAAGGTCTCGATCATCGTCATTTCACCAACCGTGAAGCTCAGCGAGGCGTTGGCTTGGGTGTTGGTGAAAAAATCGCCAGCCGATGCCGTCACAAAAGGCGTGAGCATCTGGGCGCGCAGCCCCGCCGTCGTCAGGAGCAAGAGTCCAAATAGGATTGGTATAAATCTCTTCATTGTGGGTTCTTGGACAAAGAGATAAAGTTAGCGGTTTTTGTGGGGAATGCAGCGGGTGGGATGGATTTTGATTTTCTGCGGCAGAGTTTTTTTCCACATCAGAATGTCGCATAGTCCCTCACGATTCCTGAAAATTCCTTTTCTTTACATGAAAACAGATTTGATGAAAATTACGAGGCTCTCATACGAGGACAGCAACTGGCAGGTCAAGGGGCTGGAATTAGAGGACATCAACCTGATTGTTGGGAAGAACTCCGTGGGCAAATCGCGTTCAATTATGACAATCGACCTCTTGGTGCGGTTGCTTACCCAAAAGCGAAACATGAATTGGGGAGCGAAATGGGAGCTCCAATTTGAATCCCAATCAGGTTCCAAAATCGAGTATTCATTCACATCCAATGTGCGTGATGGTGGCCGGGTGTCACATGAGGAGATCATCAAGGACGGAAAATCGCTCTTGCACCGAAATAGCCGCACGGGATCGATCCAATTGTATAACTATGAATCAAGAGGCGTGGAAACTGCCTACCCTCCACAAAACAAGCTTTCTGTACATGCACTACGCGACCGAATCAGGTACCCTTACATCGAGGAAATCGCTGAGTGGGCGGAGAATTCGTTTGGGTTCAAATTTGGAAACATTACTGCTGACAATGCCGCGTACCCCCAAGAATACGGGATACTTGCAAGCATCAATGACATCCCATATTTGTTTCATGACCTGAGTCCTTCATCGAAGGCGAAAGTTGTGCAAACCTTCAATGCCATCGGTTACTCCATCGTGGACATCCAGTTTCATGAGTCCAGCACGAGTTACCTTTCTGTGAAAGAACTGGGGCTGGACAAGCGACATCCGCACTACCGCCTCTCACAGGGCATGTTTCGCTCGTTGGCACTGATCATTTATTTGGAATACCTCGAAACGCATAAGCGTGTTTCCACCTTGATCATCGATGACCTTTGCGAAGGCTTGGATTACGAACGAGCGACCAAGCTTGGGAAATTGGTGTTTGAAAGATGCAAGGCCAGTGGGATGCAGCTTGTCGCAACCTCCAATGATAGCTTCTTGATGGACGTGATCGACCTTGAGCATTGGAATTTGCTGAAGCGAGATGGGAAATCAGTAACCGCGCTCAATGAACGCAATGCTCCCGGTCTTTTTGCCAGATTCAAATTTACGGGGCTTTCAAATTTTGACTTCTTCGCATCTGATTTTGCCAAGCAGCAGCAGCCAATATGATCAAAACGGCTATCTTCGTCGAAGGTCAAACAGAATTGATCTTCGTGAGGGAGTACCTTCTGAGATACTTTGACTTCCAGGATATCGCCTTGGGCTGTTATTCTCTCTTCTCCGACTTCGAGTTCATTCCCGTGGAGTACGAATTCAAGCCCCCTGAGTCGGGCCATTACTTCGAAATCATCAACGTAGGCATGGATGGAAATGTACTGACGAGGCTCCTCAGAAGAGAGAAATTCCTCTGGAAAGCGGGCTTTCAGCATGTCATTGGCCTACGTGACATGTATTCAAAGAATTACCGTGATGTTTCAAAAGTCATCGATCCAGCGATCAATCTCCAATTCATCACAGAAAATCGTAGACAGATCAATGAACTGGCCATCAACCCCGAAAGAATCTCTTTTCACTTTGCCATCATGGAAACCGAGGCTTGGATTCTCGGCTTGGTTCAACAATTTGCTCAGCTTGATCATCGTCTAACCCGTGTCTTCATTCAATCAAAGCTGGGTTATGACCTCGAGAACATCGATCCTGAATCCAGCTTTTTTCATCCTGCGAATGAGCTGGAAAAAATTTATGCCTTGGTTGGCCAAACGTACGATAAATCCAAAGGGGACGTGAATTCTATCATGAGCCGCGTCCAAAAGGAACACCTTGCCGAGCCTTACCTCTCCAGCAAATGCGGCAGCTTCACTGAATTCACAAATTCACTTCTGCGGGCCCACTAAAGCGCCTCGGCATCCCGAATCTCATGTGGCGGGCCGAGTTCTCCCTCCCACTTGCTCACGGCACTGGTAGCCAATGCGTTGCCCACGACGTTGGTCATGCTGCGAAACATGTCGCAGAAGTGGTCGATGGGCAGGATGAGTGCGATGCCTTCGGGCGGTATCCCAAACATGGCGCATGTGGCGGTCACGACCACGAGCGAGGCTCGTGGCACACCCGCGATGTCCTTGCTCGTGTCATGAGCACGATGAGCATCGTGAGCTGGGTGCCGATGTCGAGGTGAATGCCATTGACCTGGGCGATGAAGATGCTGGCAAAGGTCATGTACATCATGCTGCCGTCGAGGTTGAAGCTATACCCCAGCGGCAAGATGAAGCTCACGATCTTGTTGTTGCAGCCAAAGCGTTCCAATTCCTCGACCATCTTGGGAAACACGGCCTCGCTGCTCGTCGTGCTGAAGGCGATCGCCATCGGGTTCATGATGCGCTGCAGCAGCAGCTTGAGCCTCGGCCCCCCCAGCACCACATATCCCACGGCCATCAGCACCACCCAGAGCGATAGGATGCCAACCAGGAAGGCCCCAAAATACCGCAGATACAAGCCCGCGATGGATTCCAGGCCATGCTCCGCGACGACCGCCGTCATCGCCCCAAACACCCCGAATGGCGCAAAATTCATCACATACCCCACCATTTTGAGAATGATGTGCGCCAGGGAATCCAAGGCCATGATCACAGGCTTGGCACGCTCGCCGATGGCTGCGCAAGCCACGCCAAAGAAGATCGAGAAGATCACGATCTGCAAGATCTCATTGGTGGCCATCGCCTGCACGATGCTCGTAGGGATCAAGTGGTTCACAAACTCCACAAACGAGAATTTCTCGGTGGTCTTGATGAATTCGGTTGCGGCCGTCGGGTCTGCCGTGAGCTCGGAACCCACGCCAGGCGCCAAGAAATTGACCCAAAAAAGGCCGATCAACAATGAAATCAAGGAGGCCGTGATGAACCAAGTCATCGCCTTGAGGCCCACACGCCCCACGGTCTTGAGGTCGCCGAGCTTGGAGATGCCCACCACCAAGGTCGAAAAAACCAGCGGCGCGATGATCATCTTCACGAGCCCCATGAAGATCGTCGTGAGCAATTTGAAGTTGGTGCCGATGAACTTGCGCGTGGCGGGATCAGGATAACCCACAAAAATCGCGTACCCGAGGCTGATGCCCAGCACCATGGACACCAGGATCAAAAATGTAAGGAGGTTGCTTCTTTTCTTCATTTCTTGCAAAGCTTGGAGCCAAGATATGCTTTTTTCGGCGCTCGCCACTGCGTTGGGCCCTTTTCATGTCCCGTGCCGTCGATTTCCTTGAATTTTTGACTGCAAGGCCCCATTCTTCCGAAAGTGTCGTTATATTTGATACAGGTCCCCATCACATGATCTTTTGTATTTTTGGGATGGGTGAATGCATTTTCTGGGTAGAAAGAGAGTTTTCAAAATCCGATCAATTCCATGTTTGAAATAGGCGCCGCCACCACGGATATCACAGCCTTCAAAAAAGGCATCGGCATGATGGGCTACGGCATGCATTTTAATGTCGTGCACGACATCGAGACGCCCCTGCTCGCCCGAGCCTACGTTTTCAGGCACCAGGAATCGGGCCGCACCTGTGCCTTGGTGGTGGCCGACATGGCCTTAATCAGCCTTTCCCTCAAGCGCGGGGTCGTCAAGCGGCTGGAGCGCAAGCATCCAGAAATGGGCCTGCACGAGGAAAATATCCTGCTCAGCGCACAACATACCCACAGCGGCCCGG
>JANMIM010000396.1:0-1522 GCA_031375795.1 Bacteroidota bacterium | reverse complement strand
TTTTCATCCAAGTTTTCCATTTCCAGCGATTCCTTCTTAATTTTCGGTCGCCAGCCCTGAGCGGGCCTACACATTATATATATGTCTGAAATTCTACAGTACCAGGTGCAAGACAAGGTCGCGACGATCACCCTCAATCGGCCAGATCGTTACAATGCCTTTGACAACCCCATGAGCTTTGAGTTCATCGACGCCCTCAAGGAGGCCCGCAAGGATCCAGGGGTGCGCGCGGTCGTGCTCACGGGCGCGGGCAAGGCCTTTTGCTCCGGACAAGACCTGCAGGCCGTAGCAGGAACGAAGCGCAGCCTCGGCGAATCGGTCGACAAGCGCTACAATCCGATGGTGCGGCTCATCACGCAGACCGAGAAGCCCTTCATCTGCCGCATGAACGGCGTGGCCGCGGGTGCTGGAGCCAGCCTCGCCTTGGCCTGTGACTACGTCGTGGCCGTGGACACCGCGAGCATGGTCTTTGCATTTGCAAACATCGGCTTGGTGCTCGACAGCGGGTCGTCTTATTTCCTGCCGCGCTTGGTGGGCCGGCAAAAAGCCTTTGAGATCGCCACCCTCGGCGAGAAAATACCGATTGCCGAGGCCCTGCGGCTCGGTTTGGTGAACCAAGTCGTGGCCGCAGACCAGCTCGACGCGACCGTGAATGCGATCGCACAACGCTATGCCAATGCGCCGACCAAGGCCATCGGCCTCATCAAGCGCATGCTCAACAGGAGTTTTGAATCGTCGCTCGAGGAGATGCTGGAGCAGGAGAAGTTTGGGCAGGAGACCGCGGGCCGCACCGAGGACTACCAAGAAGGCGTAAATTCCTTTGTCGAAAAACGGAAACCCAATTATCAAGGACGCTGACATCGACGAGGCACTCGTGCCACAGACACGGGTGCATGGCTGGCGGTTTGATGGCCACCATTCCCACGAAATCCATATCAAAAGGGAGGACGAGGCACGATTTGGAATGACGGGTGGGAAACAACGGAAACTGGCTTCCATCTTGCCTTGGTTGGATGCACAGCGCATATCCACTGTCGCCCTCGCGGGCAGCGCCAACAGCAACAATGTCTTGTCGGCCGCCATCTTGCTCCGTGAACGGTACAAGAAGCCCATCCCCTTTATCAAGCAAGGTCGATTTGAGGGAACCAACCAGTTTTTGCTGAGCCTGCTTGTCGATCGGGAGGAATGGCGTGTGATCGAGGCAGCCCAATGGCCTGAGATCGCGGAAATCGGAGCAGCGTTTGTGGCGGAATGCGCTGCCAAGGGCATTCGCGCAGCGTTTTTGCCAGAGGGCGCCTGCATGCCAGAGGCATTGCCGGGCGCGATGACCTTGGCGGCAGATGTGCTTAGGAATGAACGGGAGATGGGGGGTCTCAACTATCGTCACATTTTCATAGATGCCGGCACAGGCTTGAGCGCTGCGGCGCTCGTGCTCGGGCTGCACCGGTTGGGGGACCCCTTTTGGGAAAAGCTCAGACGCATCCATGTCACACTCATGGCGGATACCGAGGCGGTCTTCTTG
>JANMIM010000366.1:0-5039 GCA_031375795.1 Bacteroidota bacterium | reverse complement strand
CGCGCGCGAGCGCGCGCTCCCCATCCTCACGACCGTTGCCGTCGGCATTGCTTGCTTGCCGATCGGGGCCACCTGGTAGATTTGGCATGGGGGGAATGTGTCCTTGACGGGAAATCGGCTGCGCACCGCGAGGTTCGTGCCAGCGCCCGACTTGTATCGACCATCGAGCCAGAGCGTGCGGTGATCCCAAAACAAGCGCCAATCGGCACCGGTCGAGTCGGTTGTTGGCCCGCTCAGGCGCGCCGTCATCGGCCAGCGTCCTGGCTTGCTCCACTGCCCAGCCGGGTCGGCGGCATAGCCATAGCTGTAGCTGGAATCGCGGCCATCCCAGTGCGATGCAAAAAAAGCGGTGGACTTGCCCGCTGCGGTGGGAGACTGGGTGAGGATCATGTTGTAGTGCTGCGCATGGCCCAGCTCGTCTGTGAGCACCTGACTGAACAGCCAGCACCTTTCAGAATCCGCATCTGGGAGCATGGCCTTCTCGGCCTCGGTGGCGCGGGGAGGCAGGCAGGCACATTGTAGGCAAATGAGCAGCAACGGCCAGAAAAATCCCGTTCCTGTGGGTTTGCTTGGTCTGTTCATGGCTGATGATCGATTTGAAACTGGATGGCGACCATGGCGCGGGCAGTGGCGAAGACATATTCCTCCTTGTTGTAGCGGGCGCTGGCGATGGGGAAATGGCCGCCGTCCCAGTGGCCGTCGGGTTTTTGCTGCGCCAGCAAAAACTGGAGGCCGCTCGTAGCCGATTGGTAGGTGCGATGCTCGTCGAGATCGGGAAGGCTATTCAGGACCAAGGCTGTTTGCAGTTCCCGGGAGACGTTTTTGGGCGAATTGGGGAGCGTTTCATCCCAGAAGAGGAACTCTTTCTTATGCAGGTAGATGTAATCCATGGCCTTGTCCATGGCGGCCTTGGTGCCAGGAAAATCTGCCTGTTTAAGGGCACGCATCGCGGGCCACATCGCGTAGGCAGTGCAGCCATAATATTCCCAAGCCATGCCCCAGTTGCCATCCGCATTTTGCTGGCGCAGGAGCCATGCCCATGCTGAGTCTGCATACAAAGGCTGCATCTCCGCCGCTTGGAAGGCCGCCAGCACAAAGGCCGTGACCGAGGGAAATGCCTTGTTTTCCAAGACATCTGGGTTCCCGATTTCCCATTCACCCGAGGGCTTTTGCAATTGTTGGATGCGCGCCATGCGGGATTGGATCGCTTCCTTGCCTTGGATCTGGGCGAGGAGAAGGAGGTATTCCGAGGTCGTCTCCAGGCAATAGCTCGCCCGGCACTTCACATTGTGGCAGAGCAGGCCCTCAGGGTTTTCATGGGTTTTGAGGAATGCGAGCGCCCGTTGCAACACGGGATGATCGGCGTCGTGGTAACATTCCCACAAGGCCGTCGCGGCCTCGACGGTTTCCCAAATGTCAAACAGCGGATTCACGGTGTCGCAGATCGCGCCGTCGGCTCGCTGGATCTGCGCCAAAAAATCGGCGCCCCGCTCCATCGCCATGCGCTCAGGCGACTGCCTGCATCCACCCAATGCAAACACCGCCGACATGGTCAGCAGCCAGATCATCAGCCAGCGCCTGATTTGCATTTTCCCGGGACTAAAAATTGTTTTCACTGAGGAATAGAAAAAAATCCAAGCCAAACAATGCCGCCATCAAGATCGCAAAAATCCAGCGTTCGTCATAGGGCTTGCGGTAGAGGAAATAGATATGCAGGGCCGCACCCACCACGTTGAGCGGATAGACCCAGGCGATGTCGAGCAAGACCGCCCCCACCAGATAGGTCGCCAGGGTGGCCGCGGCGATCACGTGGCGCGCCCAAGCCTCGCCCAGCAGCACCGGCAGCGTAGCCACGCCCTGCAGGCGGTCGCCAGCCGTGTCCTTGAGGTCCACAAAGTTGGCGCTGAGGGAAAGCGGAATCAGGATGAACAACAGCCAAGCCATCGGGAATTGCAACCATTCGCCACCCGCCAAGGCGTAGCCGCAGACGGCCACGCACAACGAATTGAACCCGATGAGCAGCTTGCTCAGGATCGGCACACGCTTGAGCCGCATTGGCCGGGCCGAATACACAAAGTATCCTGCCGAAATCGCCAAGATACCCCAACCCATGCCCACACTTGCAGCGAAGGCGAGCGCCAAGGCCACACATTCGCAGCAGATACCCGCCCAAAGGTAGGGGCGCATGGCAACGCGCCCCAAAACAAGCGGCCGCCCGGGGTTGCTGATTCGGTCGGCATCGAGGTCCTCGATGTTGTTGATCACAATCGCAAACACCGCCGCATAGACCAGGCAGATCACCAGCACCGCAAACTTGAGCCAAGTCCCCGCCTGCCAAAGCTGCGGCCGATGGGCCTCCTCGCGCAGCCACAAGGCCATGCCCAAGCCCGACAAGGCCACATAATGCAGGATGCGGGGAATGCGCAGATCGCCCAGCAAGACGCGCACCATCACGGGAAAGAAGGGATAAGCGAGTACCGGAAGCAGGATCCCAGCCAAAATCAAGCCGATCCAAAAGGCCTCAGCCCCCATACCAAAGGAACCCAACATCATAAATCCGGCGACCAACTCAGTCAAGGAAGGTCCAGTTGAGGCCCAGTTGCAGTTGTCGCACCTGCATGGGGTAGCCCATCGTCGTGAAATAACCCGCCTGGGGCAGGCCCTCCAAGAGATTGATGAATTTCAGGTAAATGAATGCCTTTTTCACTTGGGCAGACAAAAACAGGTCGGCGCGCGGGTAGGCAAATTGGAACAACGAGCTCAGCTGCCCCTGCGCATAAAATGCCTGGGTGGCCGGCTCAAAATAGGGCGCATCGTAGGTCGAGAAATAATAATAGTCCAGCCCAAACCGCAACAGATTCACCGTCTTGAGGTTGCGGTTTTCATAAAACACACTCGATTTGCTGTAAAACTTGGGCTGGCTCTTGAGGAAAATGTCTTCCATTTTCTGGCTGTTGCTGCCAAAACCCTGGGCCACGGTCTCTGTCTCGAGGTACCAGTTTCTCAGGTGTACCCGCACCTTGAACTCCGCACCGAAGTACCCGACCGATTCCTTGGGACCCGCTTGCACAAAGCCGAAACCATTGGAGTAAATCATGCCGGTCTGCTGCGTGGAGAAAAGCGAGACGCGAATGTGGTTGCCCACCTGCGGCCCAGACTTGGTCCAGTGATCCTTGCCGTGTAGTTCGATGCCGATGCTCAGGTGGCGCATGCGGCGGTTGTTGAGTCCGGGCTGCCCCACAAATGCATTGCCGGGCCAGCCATCGCCGTAGGCCTGCTGCAGGCTGGGATTGCGCCCATAGCTCACCGTGTGCAGCACCAGCGCCAGCGGGCGGTGGGTCTTGATGATCTCGGTCGAGTCCTCGAGCTTGAGGGGTGGCCCGGGCACCTTGTGCGTGTAGTCCAATTGCCACTTGGGAAAGCGGTAGGCCACTTCGAGCTCGCCATAAGTCTCCGGCCTGAAAAGATTGCTCAGGGTCTGGCGATAGGTCCAGTGCGCCTCCAGCGACCGCGGGTTGGGATCATTGATCAGGTCACCCTTCCAGAGGACGCTGCTGCGGTTGTAAGGCGTCTCAAATTGGAATTTCTTGGTGTATTGGATGAATTCTTGGGCGATTTCCACCCGCTGCCGCGCCTTCCAGTTGGGGGTGTTGAGGCGATAGGTCACGCCCGCATTGACCTTGACGCGACTGTAATCCATCCTTTCATAAAAAAAAGCGCTGTCCCCCAAGGTCGGATACACGGGAAACAGGCCGCCATTCACATTGTCGGTCAATCCATCATCGGTGAATTGGTTGAGGAAATAATCGGCGACCATGCCATTGTACACAGAGAGCGTGTGCTTGGCGGCGAGGGTGTCTTTGGTGAATCGGTAAAAATGCTTGAAGGCCACCGCCCGCGACAGGCGGCGCAGACGGGCATCGACAAGCGCCACCGGCTGACTTCCTTTGTCAAAGAGGATGGAGTCGGGCATCAAGACGACGACGCCCCCATTCACATTCTCGTCGTGCTGCTGGATCAAGTAGTGGCCAAATGCCTGGTAGCGCTCGTTGAGGGTATGGAAATTGGTGGATGCGCCGACGGTGTTTTGGTCGGTCACCAGGTTGGTGTACACGCCCTTGCATTGGCGGCGGTAGTAGAGCGCGGCGACATTCCACAGGGGATGCACGTTTTGGGCCACATCGACGCGCATTTGGGCTGCATCGGCCTTGCCTTGCCCGTAGTAAGCATTGAGGTATGGCGTGTGGGTGTCGTAGTAGCGCATGCCGTGCTCGGTATCCAGGAAATAGACATCCTCGGCCCCGGTGAGCGGGTTGATGAAATGCCCCTGGTCAAAATTGGCGGCCTCGGCCCCGTAGCGAAATCGCTGGTAGGGCATGCCCCATTGCCCCAGTGTCATCGCAAATCCGTCGAGGCGATGCAACATGTCTGGATACATCATTTCCTCTGGACGAAATCCCGGGTCGCGACGCACCGAGCCGCCATTCATCAGCGACAACGGATCTAGCAGGTCGGTCTTTTCCTTGACGATCTTGAGCACCGTGTCCTTGGCAATCGAGTCTTGCGACAAGGCCATTGTATCGTCCAGGATCGGGTTGTCATCCACAAAGACCTCATTGTCATCGAAACTGAGGCTATCGTCGGTGATCTGCGCCGCAGCGGTCGCAGGCTGCAACAGGAGCCAACCCAGCACCAAGGCGAGCAGCAATTGCCCTACACGCCTCGCCGCCCCCGACTTTGCAGCCGGTGGTAGGTACGTTTTCGGGCGATGCGTTACCGACATTGCTGGCTCGACGATTAGGCTTCCTCCTTGATCATGCGGCTCAGGATGCGCGTGAGCTTGGGCTCGGCCTTCATCGCAGTTTCGATGATGTCGGGCACGTTTGCGGCTTCCAAGTGGTCGGGGTCACACATGTCGGTGACGACCGAGATGGCAAATGTGCGCAGGCCCATGTGATTGGCCACGATCACCTCGGGCACAGTGCTCATGCCCACCACGTCTGCGCCGATCATGCGCAAAAAGCGGTATTCGGCACGTG
>JANMIM010000365.1:0-3934 GCA_031375795.1 Bacteroidota bacterium | reverse complement strand
CCGTGGAGCCATCGAGGTTCAAGTCGCCCTGCACGATGAAATTGCCGCTGCGACCCAAGCCGTCGAGGTAGTTCATGACGTTGGTCGTCTGCACGTCGCGGGTATTTTCATCGGAGGCATGGAGGTGTACTTGCACGAGCTCCAAAAACGTGGTGTCCCCTGCCGCCAATCCTGGACCTTTGTAATAGAACTTGTAATAGTTGAGGTCCCGCAAGGTCAATGATGGCTCGGGAATCACGGCCTCGGCGGCCAATCCAAATTTGTCGCTGTTGTAATACATGCAGTTGGCGACGTCCTGTGAATTGTTGAAGGTCATCGTCGTCATGCGGTAGGCCGGGTTGATGGGCTGCAGGATGTTGATGAGCAGGTTGTTGGCGGGGCTCGTCGGGCCCGAGATCGGCCCGACCTCGTTCACGCCAAAGATATCGGGCCGCGTGGCCCCCATGATGGCGAGCAAATAAGGGTTGCGCGCCGTCACGCCCGTGGGCGTGCAGTTGATGCCCTGTGCACCATACCGCAGCAGATTGTAAGTCATCACACGCACGGTGTCCTGCGCCCACGCATTCCCCGCAAAAACCAAAAGCAGCAAGCAAGTCAGGCGCAGGCGCCCCACAATCGTTGATTTCATCTTGAATCCCATCGTAATACCTACTCAAAACTAACAGATATTTGCTGGAAACCCGTATTTTTCATCCATGAAGGCAATACAAAAGACTTTGCGATTCCTGCTGCGCCTCCTCGCAGCGGCGCTTTGCCTGTTGCCCTCTGCCCACTTGCATGGCCAATGGTCTTTTCTCGGCCCACAATGGCTCACTGCCGACAGCGTGGGCAGCCACGCCATCGCGTTCAACCACCAGCGGCAAGCCCATGTCGCCGCCACGAGCCTCGGGGCCGCAACGGTGCTGCGCTACGACGGCGTCGCCTGGCAAGCCATCGGCGCTGGCCTCCCGGTCACGGGGCAGCAGGCCTGCGCCCTCGCGATCGATGTCGATGACATCCCACAGCTGGCACTCGGCCCCAATCTCTCCCTCTACCATTGCCCCAATGGCGTCTGGACCCCCGTGCCCGGCTTGCCGGCCGCCGATGCCCATGGCATCGACCTGGAATGCACGGCAGACGGCGAGCGGCTGCTGGCTTGGTGGCAACCGGGGGTCGTGGACAGCACGTTTGTGCTGTCTGACCATGGCGGCGCGACATGGTACGCACAGGGAGCCTTTGCCGGGCGGCTCCTGGAAATGGGCCTCGACGACGACGGGGACCCCGTCGTCTTGCTGCAAGATGCCACCACCCTGCTGCTCTACAACAACGGGACCTGGCAGTCCTCTCCCCCATTCATCCATCCCGACGAGTCATACGTGGACCTCGCCTTGTCCCACGACGGCACAGGGCAGGGTGCCGTCGTGCTGCGCCGCGATGCAAGCGATGCGCTGTCGGTGGAGACGCTGCAAAATGGCTTCTGGGTGCAGCTCGGGAACGACGGATTTGCCACGGGTGACCATTACGACCTGGGCGTGAGCACGGGCGGGACCTGCCACCTGGTCTCGGTCGCGCAAGCGACCGATGGCCTGCCACAGGTGCATCGGTTCACAGGCGGCAACTGGCAATTGCTGGGCGGCCAATATGTCTACAACAACACGGTGGGGCAGCCGAGGCTGGCCTTTGATCCCGGCGCGGCCTTCGTCTTGTTTTCAGATGCCGAGCAATCCGATCGCAGCAGCGTGATGTATTTCGGCAATCCCGTGGGCGCCGAAGCCTCGGTCGACGCCCATTTGGGCGTGGTCTATCCCAATCCGGTCACCGATGTGGTGCACCTGCGCCTGCGTGAACCGCAGGCGGGCGCCACACTGCACGTCTGTGATGCCATGGGCCGTGACTGCGGTGCTTGGGCCCTCACGGGGAGGCTGGAGCAGGAAATGGATGTGCGAGCTTTGCGACCAGGGCAATACTGGCTTGTTTTGCAGCATCCTTTGCACCCCATGCAGATGGGTTCATTCACCAAAATCGACTAAGATCACCTATGCGCATCGTCCTCATCTCCGATACCCATGGCTCCCACGACGGCCTGCTGTTGCCCGAGGGAGACCTGCTGATCCATGCCGGCGACCTCTCCAAGCGCGGTCGCCTCACCGAGGTCACCGAATTCATGCAATGGTTTGGCAAGCAGCCGCATCGGCACAAGGTCCTGATCGCCGGCAACCACGACTTCATGGCCGAGAAAGAGCCCGGCTTGTTTCAATCGCTGATCCCCGAGGGCGTCACCTACCTCAACGACAGCGGCACCGAGATCGAGGGCTTGAAGATCTGGGGCTCGCCGATACAGCCGTGGTTTTACGACTGGGCCTTCAACCGCAAACGGGGGGCTGAGATCAAGAAGCATTGGGACCTCATCCCAAGCGATACCGACATCCTCATTACCCACGGCCCGCCCTATGGCATCCTCGACAAGTGTGAAAACGGCGATGTCGTCGGCTGTGAGGAATTGCTCGCCAAGGTCTTGCAAATCAATCCCAGACTGCATGTATTCGGCCATATCCACGAGGCCCATGGCATGGAGCAACGTGGCAAGACGACGTATGTGAATGCCGCCGTCCTGAACCTGCGCTACATGCTGGTGTGGAATGCGACGGTCGTCGAGCTCTGAACGGACCTTATTTGCCCTTGGTCAGCGCCTGTACATCCAAGACGTCTTGCTTGGATACGCTGGGTTTCCAGTTGGGATCTTTTTGATAATTGCCTTGGACCTTGCAAGGCGCGAAAAAATCGATGGTGGTATCGGGAGGGATCGGCATGAAGTACATCGTTTGTAAGGCAACGAGGTATTCGGCTTCCGATTCGTAGCCCTCCACCTTTGCGTCGAGGTTGTTGAACTTCACTTGGCAGACGGGGCAGATGGCCTCGACGGCCTCCAAGGACACAAATCCGCAAACGGGACAGGTCTTCAAATGGGAATGGTCGATCGCAAAAGCCTTGGTGAGCCCGAAGCCGACACCCAGTGTGAGCACCGCAAAGATGCCTGTTGTGAGCCACCTGAACTTCATGCCGCGCTTCAAGCTCATGTAGTGAATCGCAGCGCCGAGTGCTCCCCAAAGGAGCGTGAGGGGGATGGCCCATTCAAACGGAAACGAGGAGTTTTGTAGCAGGTAGAATGAAATGTAGACGGCAAGCGCCGCAGGAACCACCTGCCCAGCCAAGGCCAGGAGCACGAACTGTATTCTCGTGAGGTTATGTTTTTGGGTCATTGCAGGACAAGGATCAAAGGTATTCGAGCCTCAAAAATAGGTAAAATGCACATGCGGGAAGCTTGACAAACCACTGTTGTAATTGAGGGCGTGACAAATTTTGCGAACCTGCGGCACGCTGCCACAGGGCAAGGATCCTCTGCCTCCAGCGTAGGCAGTCGAAATCATCGATTTTGAGCGTTTTAGGCCAGAGGCAAATGCTCAGTTGTCCGTCGGCTCCCGCACCTCTGGTGCGGGACGGACTCAGCTAATTTGCCCAAGTGCATGAATCGTTGAAAAACTGGGCCCTAGGAATGATTTTTCAATAACTTCCAACTATTATGCGCAGGATTTTTGGTTCCTGGCAAGGCGCGAAATTGGTTCGTAGCAGCGCTACGGACCAATTTCGCAACGCAGTCAGGGGCCAAAAAGACAAGCATAATGTTGGAAGTTATTGAAATTTCATTCCTAAGCTGCTGCAAAAAGACTCCAAACGTCCCACGCCTATCCCCGTCTCCTGTTTCACCGCCACCGCACGCAAGGAGGTGATCACGGATATTATGAAGTATTTTGGTGAGCGTTTGAGCTTGGAAATGCAGTTGTTTTCCACCACTCAGGGGCGTCTCAACCTGTCTTATGGCGCCTTAAAAACCGATGACAAAGAAAAAAAGGAAGCCCGATTGTCGAACTTCCCCTATCAAATTAGTATGAAAAAA
>JANMIM010000357.1:0-2498 GCA_031375795.1 Bacteroidota bacterium | reverse complement strand
GAGGCTATCAAAACGTGAATCTTTCATCCTTCAATCATTGACGATTCAATCAGGAAAATCCAAATCCAATCTGTAACCCGACGCAATCCCGCCTACTTCCCACTCACCAATCCTCCACCGCAAAATTCAAGGTCACGTCAAAGCCGTTGCCATCAATGAAGTAGCTGCGCACACAACCCTTCAAAATAAAGGCCTCAAATTCGCAGACCTCGCCCTCCCTGAGCAGCAACGTCTTTTTGTCGACTTTTTTGTAGGTGAGCAGGGAGTTGAAAAAGTCCAATTCCGCATCGGTGGCCTGGATGGACCTGCGCACGTAGGCATTGATGGAGTCAAACCGGTTGGATTCCATGTCGGATGGTCATGGGTTGCAAAAGCGGGCAATCGCCTGCACAATATGTTCTTGGTCCACGGCTTGCAGGCTGTCGTAGAGCGGCAAGCGCACGATGCATTCGCTCCAATGGTCGCATTCCCGCAAGGCCGGACCTCGGTGATGCGCGGCAAAATAGGGGCTGCTGTGCAGGGGAATGTAGTGAAACACCGCCAAGACCTCGGCGGCGCGCAAGTGGGCGATCAAGGCATCACGACGGTCCCGGTCGGGCAACCGCAGGTAAAAGATATGCCCGTTGGCCTCACAATCTGCTTGCAACAAGGGCAGCTGAAAATGCCCCGCATTTGCCCAGGAAGCCAAGGCCTCCCGGTAGCGGGTCCACATTTCCCAACGACGGCGCAATATTTCCTCCTTTTGCAACAACTGCGCATAGAGATAAGCGGCGTTGAGGTCGCTGAGCGTGAAGCAACTGCCCAAGCCGACCCAGGTGTATTGGCCGACCTCGCCACGGAAGAAGGCCGCGCGGTTGGTGCCATTTTCCCAGACCACCGATGCCCGGTCGACAAATTGCGGATCGTTGAGCACGAGCATGCCACCCTGCCCACAGGTGATGTTTTTGGTCTCGTGAAACGAGAAGGCGGAAAAATGACCAAACGAGCCCAGCCATTTCCCCTTGTATCTGGCACCGATCGCATGGGCCGCATCCTCGATGAGCAGCAGATCATGTGCCCGAGACATTGCTGCAAACCGCTCCATGTCGCAGGCGATGCCAGCGTAGTGCACGACCACGATGGCGCGTGTGCGCGGTGTGATGCAGGCTTGCACGGACGCAGGGTCCACGTTGGGATGGTCGGGCAGGCAGTCTGCAAACACGAGCGTGGCACCTGCGCGCGCAAATGCATTGGCGGTGCCGACGTGCGTGAAGGAGGGCAGGATCACCTCGTCGCCGGGCTGGAACTGGCAGAGAATCGCCGCAATCTCCAAGGCGCCTGTGCAGGAATGGGTGAGCAGTGCGTCTTCAAAGCCATAGGCATCTCGCAGCAGGCCTTGCACCTTCTGGCCAAAGGGACCGTTGCCGGAAATGTGCCCGTTGCCGATCGCAACTTGCACACTGTCCTTCTCGGTGCCCACGGAGCAGGGTATGTTGAAGGGAATCAAGGTCAGAATCCGATGAGGTACCATTTGCCATCGCGCTGCACGAGGTCCATCGACTCAGGATCCGTGCCTGTGGGGCCAAACAAAAAGGGCACGGACGCAAACCCGCCTTGGATCTCCGCCTTTCCCGTGAGGGTGCCCCGCTTAAAAAACATTGCAAATTCACCGCCGGGGTCGAAGCCCGTGGCATTGTCACAGATACGTCGCGTGTCGGCATCGTTTTCGCCAGCCGGGTCACAGAAACTGGCAAGGACCTTGGCTTCCATTTTGCCTGCCGCCACGGCAAATATGGCTTCGACGACCTTGGAGGGGTCGGTTTGGTCCACAGCCGCCGGCGCTTGCTCGGCTGGCGCAGGCTCACCACCTCCACAGCCTTGCATGGCCAATAACAACAGTGCAGCCATCAACGGGCGAACGAATCGTTTCATGCCTGCGAAGGTAGGCGGTCGGCGGTGGCGACGCAAATGATGTGCTTGAGTTTTTTGCGGACGGGGGCCGTGGAGGAGGCTACGAATGAAGCGAAGCGCGGGCCTCCGGCCCGAACGCTGATCTACTGCCCGCCTCTGGTGGGATTTCGGGAATGTTGCTTGGGTTTGATTCTTGAGGATTTCTTCGCTTGTATCGCTGCAATCAAAAATTTTGACCCTTTCGGCAAGCTTCATGCTTGGGCGCGGGACAGGCAGGCGGGCTCCGGCGTGCGGTCGATATCCCTCAGTACGGGAGGCTTTAACCATTCGCTTGACTTCGAAATCGACCAAAACAGGAAAAATTTCGCCGGAGGCGTGCGGTCGATATCCCTGTGGCCGGGAGGCCACGGGCTCTAAATCAATGGCATTGCCCTAAAGCCGCACAATCCTGATCTCGGCGCGGCGGTTTTGGGAGTGCAGGGCCTCTGCGCAATCCACGTCGTCGACGCAGTTGTTGAAAGGCTGCTCCTCTCCCCTGCCGATGGCGGTGATGCGGCTGCGGTCGATGCCCTTGGCGACGATGTAGTCTGCGAGGGCATCGGCACGTT
>JANMIM010000343.1:0-3950 GCA_031375795.1 Bacteroidota bacterium | reverse complement strand
CTTTTTCATCATCATCTTGCCGTCGGCCTCGACACGCAAGAAGTAGATGCCTGCAGCCTGACCGCTCAGGTCAAACTCCATCGAGCCCTTGGTGAAGTCAGTAAAGTTCTGACCTGCAACCTTCTGGCCGACTGCGTTGTAGATGGACATTCCCAGGTTGGTGGTCGTAGGCAGAGCCACCGACACCTTCACGGCACCATCGGTCGGGTTGGGGTACAGGGACACCGCAGCGTCCAAGACACTTGGAGCAACGGAAACCGCAGCCGTGCTGATGTTGATGTTGTCCAAATAGAGGTTGTTTTCGTAGTCGGTGATGTTCACAAACTTCAAGATCACACCGCTACTGCCCACCATGCTGCTCAAGCTCACGGTCTCGTTGCGCCATTGGTTGGTGTTGGACGGTGTATAGGGGCTTGCGAGGAAGTAGGGTGTCACCGTCGTCAATGCCTGGCCAGACTTCCTGTAAAGCTCAGACCATGTAGCACCGCAGTTAGTCGAACCGTAAATCGCAAGCGTATCGCTGTAGCCAGTTTGCGAGTACAAGACGTAGCTCAGGTCAAAGGTCATCTGTGCGCCGCCGACCGTGCTCAAATCCATGCTGGGCAGCAAGAATTCGTCTTTTTCGCCGCGTGCATTGTAGTCGTAGTTGTTGACCCAGACTGAGCCGGCACCGCTGTTGCCGACGGTTGCAGAGCGCTCCCAGGTAAAGCTGTTGTCAGGATTGTTGAGGGTCCAACCGACTGGCGGCCACGTGGCATTTGCAAAGTTGTAGGCAAAAGGAATGGCTTGGCCAGAGGTGGCAATGGTGAAGTTGTTGGTCTGCGAGTCGTTGCTCGGCTGACCGTCGACGCCTCCGTTGGGGTTGGTCGTGAAGATGGTGATGGTGTGGTTGCCTGTGCTGACGGTCTGGACGGGCAAGGTCACCACTGTGGTGGCGAGTGAAGCCAAGCTGCCGGTCCAGTTTTGTGTGGAAGTGGCACCACCGTCGATCTGCCAATTGATGGTGACCGATGTGATCGTGGACGAACCCATGTTCTTCAAAGTGAAGGTCGGGGTGATTTGATCGGTGCAATAGGTGCCGGAAGGCTGAGAGATCGCCAACACAGCGACGTCCAAACTAGGCAGCACCACAGGCACGCAGCCTTGTGAGTTCAAAAGGGCAGCGCGCGAACCGTTGACAGCTGCATTCATGCGCGTGGACTGCCCGGTGCTGAAGAAATACATGCAATTGTCGTCGGTGTAGTCCATGTAATTCATGGACATGACGCCAGGTGACGCCGTCTGGCAAGCATCTAGATCAGGAAAGCTTGTGCATCCGTAGTTTTCGCCAGCTTGGTTAGGGGTATCGGCGACTTGGTCGCTACCGCTGCAAGCACCACCGTCGTCGCCCCAGATGTGGCGCAGGTTGAACCAGTGACCAACTTCGTGCGTGGCAGTGCGTCCTTTGTTGTAGGGAGCAGACAAGGTGCCTGTGCGGCCAAAGAAGGTGTAACCGATCACGATACCGTCGGTATTGGCTGCGCCACCGCCAGGAAATTGGGAGTAGCCCAAGAGGCCTCCGCCTAGGTTGCAAACCCAGAAATTCAGGTAGGAGTTGCGGTCCCAGATGTCGTCACCACCCTGTGCTGTGAACTTCACGGCATCGTTTTGGCTGAATGAAGTAACCGTGGTCTGCACGCGGCGGATACCGGTGGTAGGGTTTCCTTGAGGGTCGCGCTGAGCCATGCAAAACTGGATGCCGGTATTTCCAGCAAGGCTTTGCCATGGTGCAGGCACGCTGGAAATGTCGAGGTTGGTGCCGCCGTAATCCTCGTTGAGGACTTCGATCTGTGACAATACTTGTGCATCGCTGATGTTCTGCACGTTGGTGCGGTACACGACGTGCACGACCACTGGAATGTTGATGGTGCCGCCGGCTGTGCGAAAACGGTCGCCGTTTTCACGCACCCAAGATTCAATTTGATTTTCTTGCTTCTCCATTGTGCGGGCGATGGAAGGATCCTTTTGCATTTGCATTTGGAGATAATCCATGGTACCGCAGTTGCGCTGGGCAAACAAAGACGCCGAGCTCAAGAGCAAGACTGATAAAATGGTATACAGTTTTCTCATCCTATTTGAAGATTTTAATTCCCGCATAATGTTACAACTTTTTATTTGCTATCCCCCAAGCGCGTGGAACCTAAATCGATAAAAAAGTATCCACAAGGCTACTGGTGAACGCATTAAACAATTCCTCGATGATTCTGGATGGAGGCATCGGAGCATTCGCTAACTTGGTTGCATGAGAATTCAAGCATTCGCAGCCCAGCAGGCAGGTGCCCCGCTCCTGCCCTATTCCTATGAGTCGGTCGATCCCGGCAGAAACGAAGTCTTGGTGCAGGTGACGCATTGCGGCATCTGCCACAGCGACCTCCACCTGATCCAAAACGACTGGCGTGTAAGCAATTACCCGCTCGTGCCGGGGCACGAGGTGATCGGGCATGTGCTCCAAAAAGGTGAAGACGTGCATTGGCTGGCTGTCGGGCAACGTGTGGGAATAGGCTGGCAAGCAGGGAGTTGCATGAATTGCGAGTGGTGCATCACGGGTCAGGAGCAACTGTGTGCGCAATCCAAGGCGACTTGCGTGGGTCGTCACGGCGGCTTTGGGGACCATGTCGTGGCCGATGCAAGGTTTGCCTTTGCCATTCCCGATTTGCTGCCCTCCGCGGTGGCTGCCCCGCTGCTCTGTGGTGGCATCACGGTGTATGCGCCGCTGCGCCGGTATGAAGTGCGGCATTGGCACAAGGTGGCTGTCGTCGGCATCGGCGGATTGGGACACTTGGCGCTGCAATTTGCCTCTGCGATGGGTTGCGAGGTCACGGCGATCTCATCCTCCCCCAACAAGGCTGCCGAAGCATTGGCCCTCGGTGCGCACCATTTTGTGGACAGCTCGCAGCCCGGGGCACTCGCCGCATTGGGCAAATCCTTGGATTTCATTTTGGTGACCGCGACAGCCGACCTCGATTGGCAGCCCTATGTGCGTGCCTTGCGACCCAATGGACAGCTCGTGTTCGTCACCGGCCACTCCTCCAAGCTCAATGTCGCAACCTCCTCGCTGCTCGAACACAAGGCGATCAAAGGCAGCGAGATCGGCGGCCGCGCCTTGATCCAAGAAATGCTCGCATTCGCCGCCCGCAAACAAATCGCCGCCCAAACCGAGGTCATGCCCATCGCCCAGGTAAACGAGGCGCTGGATAAGGTGCGAAACAACACTGCGCGGTATCGGATGGTACTGGCTTTGGAGTGAAAAGTGGGAATGTGAAAAGTGGAAAGTGGAAAGTGAAAAGTGAAAAGTGAAAAGTGGGAAAGTGAAAAACTGAACTCTGACTGTCCCGATCGAAGATCCGGGAACTCTGAACTCTGAACTCTGAACTCTGAACTCTGAACTTTCATCTTTCATCTTTCATCCTAATCGCCTCCAATCTCCCTACTGCCACCAATGCTACCTCCATTCCCGCATCACTTCTGCTTCATCAACACATCCAAATACTGCTCTAGCTGCGCTTTCAGCGCGTCGACGTCTTCGTCGTTTGCGTTGGGGAAGACCTTTTGAAGGTTGGCGAGGCCGTCTTGAAGTGCTGCCTTCGCGCCAGGTAGGTCGCCTGCGTGAAACTTGTCGCTCATGGACTTGAGGCTGGCGTTCATGACGGCGATCGCATACATCTTCTTTTCGTTTTGCGCCAATTTCATTTCCAATTCGCCCGAGCCTTCTGACCAATGCAGCGGTGCCTCGGTCACCTGCTCCACGACCTGGCCCGTGCGCAAGTCGGTCCCGAGTTTGACACCACCATCTTCTATCTTCCTGATTTATAGACAACTGTGGTTGTAGGCACTTTTTGTGCCACTACATTTATGTCGGCGGGGTCATGATTTTGGGTGGGATTTTCATGTTAAGTGCCTTGAATAGGCTC
>JANMIM010000334.1:0-4009 GCA_031375795.1 Bacteroidota bacterium | reverse complement strand
GGGCCATAAGACAATTGTTGCTCGATGTAGGCAAATGCGCTGTCGGCGTTGAAGTCAGGGGCGACAGCCTTGAAAGGCTGTGGCTTCACGGCCGTGCTGTCGGTGCCGCCATGGTCGGTGCCGCCGCCTTTGTCACAGCTGCTGGCAAGCAAAATGATGAGCAGGGCCGCTACAGCCGAGAAGATCTTAGTTTTCGACATACCATTCCGTGCCAGCGGCACCGTCTTTGAGTTTGATTTTTAATTTGCCGAGGTCGTCGCGGATGCGGTCGCCCATGGCCCAGTTCTTGTCCAGGCGCACCTGTGCGCGCAGGCCGATGATCACCTGCATGAGCCCGTCTGCGAGGTCGCTCGAGCCCGCGAGGTCGTCCTTGAGGCCCAGTACCTCGTGTACGAATGCCTTCATCATCACTTTCAACGCCTCGATGTCGGCGGCCGTGAGCGATTCCTTGCCATCCTTGACGCTATTGATGACGCGCACGGCCTCAAACAACTGCGCGAGCAAGATCGGCGTGTTGAAATCGTCGTTCATAGCTGCGTAGGCCTGCTTGCGCAATGCCTCGACATTCACGCTGGAGGTCTCGCTCGGGCTGAGTTTTTCGATCGACTTCATGGCCTCCATGAGACGGGCGAAGCCTTTCTCGGCGGCGCCCATCGCTTCGTTGCTGAAGTCCAGGGTGCTGCTGTAATGGGTTTGGAGCATGAAAAACTTCACCGACATCGGCGAGTAGGCCTTCTCGAGCAAGGGGTGGATGCGGCCCATTTTGGCAGACGAGGGGTTGGCAGTGGGCGAATCGGTGGCGAGTTCCTTGCCGGTAAACAACTCGATCGGCAAGAAGGAATTGCCGGTGCTCTTGGCCATGCGGCGGCCATCGAGCGTAAGCATATTGGTGTGCAACCAATAGCGCACCGGTGGCACGCCGCAGCAGCCGACGTTTTGGGCGATTTCATTGGTGTGGTGGGTCGGCACGAGGTCCATGCCGCCACCGTGCAGGTCAAACTGGTCGCCCAAGTACTTGCGGCTCATCGCAGAGCACTCGATGTGCCAGCCAGGAAAGCCTTCGCCCCAAGGCGAATTCCAGCGCATCAGGTGTTCTGGCTTGGCCTTCTTCCAGAGTGCGAAGTCCAGCCTTCCC
The DNA here is from genome assembly GCA_031375795.1 of Bacteroidota bacterium. Taxonomy (GTDB): domain Bacteria; phylum Bacteroidota; class Bacteroidia; order J057; family JADKCL01; genus JADKCL01. Next base: position 2,874 of record JANMIM010000334.1, on the reverse strand, counting down.
TTCTTTTCCTCCTGTCCCTCCAGGCTGTCACGCGTCCCCTCCAACAATTCGTCCAGATTGCGGCCCGAGAGCGCTCCATACGGATGCTCCTTACTGTATTTCTCGACATCAAAATACACCGAGCCATCCGACACGTAGGCATAACCGCGATCCAAAATCGCCTGTGTCATTTCGATTTGCTCGATGAGGTGACCCGTCGCACTCGGCTCGATGCTCGGCGGCAGGGTATTGAACAATGTCATGACCTCGCGAAATCCAGTGGTGTAGCGCTGCACGATCTCCATGGGCTCGAGTTGCTCCAAACGCGCCTTTTTTGCGATTTTGTCTTCGCCTTGATCGCCATCGTCGGTGAGGTGGCCCACGTCGGTGATGTTGCGCACATACCGCACCTTGTAGCCGATGTGCAGCAGGTAGCGGTACATGATGTCAAAGGAAATGAAGGTGCGGCAATTGCCCATGTGTACATCGCTGTACACGGTCGGACCACATACATACATGCCCACAAACGGCGGGTTCAGCGGTTCAAACTTCTCTTTCTTGCGTGTGAGGGTGTTGTAGACAAATAACTCTTCCATGACCAGGATTTGCAGAATTCTTGATTTCAGGGCTGGGGAGGCACCATGCCTTCACGGTGTTCGTTCCCCAAACGCCTCGCAAATTGCAAATAATTTGCAGGATTTTTAGGATTCAGGGCAACAGAGATTTTTTGAGCTTGCCATTGCTAGATCTCGAGGATGGTGAACTCGACGCGGCGGTTTTTGCGCAATCCCTCAGGCGTGTCGTTGCTCCACTTGGGTCGGCTGCTGCCATATCCCTTGTAGCGAATGTTGGCGCGGTTGGCACCGCGTGCGACGAGGAAGTCATAGACCGACTTGGCGCGTGCCGTGCTCAGTTTCATGCACCAGTCATCGCTACAAGCATTGTTGGAGTGCCCTGCGATCTCCACTTTCATGGTTGGATTTTCCCCCAGGAATGTCAACACCCGCTCCAGCTCAGGCTTCGAATCGGGTTTGAGCTCGGCATCTGAGGGGGAAAAGAAGATGTTGTTGAGCACGACCGACTGACCCTTGCGGATGGGGACGAGGAGCAAATCTTGGGAGATTTCCTTGTATTCCTTGATTTCCGTGAGGTCGATGTTTTGGTTTTCGCTCATGTAGCCGGCAGCTTGGGCGAGGAATCCATACTTTGCACCGGCCGGCAGGATGATCGTGTACTCGCCCGTCTTGGGATTGCTGTTGGCGATGCCGATTTCCTTGCCTTCACTCAGCAACTCATAGATGATCTTGGCCTTGATGGGCTGCTTGGTCTCCTGGTCCAGCACCCGTCCATGGATCAGCACCACGGGCTCGGGCCGCATCGCACCAGGCAGCAAGATGCGGTAGATGTCGGTCTTGCCCATCGAGTTGTTCTCGCTGCTGAAGTAGGCATGCTCGCCAGAGGCGGGCACCGAGTAGTAGGCATCCCAATTGGCGCTGTTGATCATGGGGCCGAGGTTTTGAGGCTGCGACCATTTGGTCCAGCTCGCGTCCAACCTGCGGGTCATGAACATGTCCTTGTTTCCGTAACCGCTGAATCCGTCGGAACTGAAATAGAGGGTCTTGCCGTCTGCCGCGAGAAACGGCGACATCTCAGTGGAGGCACTGTTGACGGTGGCGCCCAAGTTTTTGGGCTCGGAGTAGGTGCCGTCGGGCAATGCAAAGCTCACATAGAGGTCCTTGCCGCCATAGCTGTCTTGGCGCTGCACGGTCATCACGATGGTCTTGCCGTCGGCACCGAGGTGAAACTCGCTGAATTTATTGTTGTTGTAATAGTTTTGGATGATGAGCTTTTGCGGGAAATCCCAGCCCTCACGAGAGCGCCGCGCGAGCGAGAGCCCCGAGGTCATGCTGCCGTCGGCTTCGTAGACGTTGCCGAGGAGGGCGGTGTTGCCATCGGGCGAAATCGCTGTGAGGAAGTTGTGGCCCTTGTTGTTGAGTGGGACACCGATGTTCTCGGCGCGCACCCACTTGCCGGTCGTGCCCAGGGTGGAGTACCAGATATCGTCGTTGATGATGCCGCTGGTATTCTCAGGATGGTCCTTGCGGTCAAAGAAAAGCGATTTGCCGTCTGGGGAGATGATCGGCATGATCTCATCGTATTCGGTATTGATCGCAGCGCCGAGGTTCTCGGGCTGTGATTCAAACTTGATGTCCTTGATGAGGTTGATTTCTGCCTTGATCGGGGCATCGCCGTCGCTGATGCCGATGGCGTCGATGTGGCTCCAACCCTGCATTCCCAAGGTGTTGAGCACGACCTTCACTTCCTTGACTTGGTAGGAGGTGAGGGGCATGGTCACGATGAACATGCGACCGTCCTCGGGCAGTGGCTTGGGGGCGTCGTTTTTGAAGACCTGGTATTCCTTGCCCTGTGTATCATACAGGAAAATGCGGCTGATGGCGCCGGGGTTGTAGCTCTCTGCGACGGCAACCTGCTTGATGCGCATCGGATTCTTGTACTCAACGTGGATGAATTCATCCAGACGGTTTTCCTTTTTTTGTGGCGACCATGCACAGGGGCTTTCCCTGAAGGCCGGCAAAACGTTGGGGATGCCCAAGATTTGCTGCCCGCTGTACTGCTTGTCGCCATACTCGGTCGAGAACGCGACGACCTTGCCGGCCCACTGCACGGTCTGTGCAGAGGCGACCACACAGGCGCTGACGCAGATGCAAAGGAATAGTAAGCGTTTCATCATTGGGTGTGAACGTGCAAATTTACACCGTGGTTGCGTTTATTACAACGTTTCTTGCTGCTGGAATGTTGTAAATCGCCTGCAAACCATCCATCCAAGGATTTCAGCAGTTTTCCGAGGTGCTCAGATCTTGGGTCGAAGCCATT
>JANMIM010000207.1:0-1800 GCA_031375795.1 Bacteroidota bacterium | reverse complement strand
AGCCTCAAGAAAATCCTAGACATCCTCAAGGCAAAGCACAGGCCCTTCAAAAAAATAAAATCCGTAGTGCACAAACCGCCACCTCAAAATCAAAAGACAACTAGCTTTCAGCGACTTAGTGGGTAAGAGCTGCAAGTTGGGCTAAGTTTCTCGGTTTCCTTGATTGCGCATGGGAATCCTCGGGTTTCCACGATCGGTCTATTGCCTGGACGTGACTCTTCGTTGGGATACCAGCGCAGGCCATTTCAGCGGGCCATTTCAGCTGTGCATGCCTCACACTGTCGGTCAGCCCTCGCCCCGCGGCGCACAACACTCCAAAGCCTCCCGACAGCGACGACGATTTTTTTTGAAGAAAAATCGGGGTCATGCAACCAAGCCACAAAATCAGGTATCTACCCATTTGAAAGCCTAAGATGGCGATGCCCGCAAGGGTAGGCCCCTGGGTGATTTTGATTGCAAAAGAATTGAATATTTTTTGACCCAAGATGAATTCCAACATTTCACAGGTTGCTCGCTTTGCTGCTCAGTCCAAGAACCCAATTGGCAATGAGGCATTTGAAGCGTCCACAACACAAAACCTGGACAATGCGCTGGACTGCTTTTCCGAGATTAATACCGAATCCCTGACCCTCGAGAGCAACAAAATCACCTATTTGGAGCAAATGCTTAGGCTGCAAGAGCCGCGCCACCTCTCAGAAACCCAACTGAGTGGTCGCCGTTTCTTGCTCGACATGTTGAGCCTCATGAGCGGGCTGCCACAGCGGCAGTCTACTCATGAGGCTGCCCCAGTAATGGACTTGGCGATCGAGCCACATCGCTTCAAGTACTTGATCTACCTCTTGGAGCGCACCACGCGGTCTGAGTTGGCGGATCGTGTGCGGGAAGTGAGTGGAATCCACGATTTGCAGGAAAATGACTTGGCGGCTTTGGGGAAATGGCTGGATCGCTATGGCATCGACGGCCGCGAACTTGCCTTGATCCAACCCAATTTCTTTGCCGGCTACCGCAAGGAAGGCATGCAAGAAGCTGCCTCTCATGGCATCCACCCTCAGTTTGCGGCATTGGCACAGGCGAGTCGCGAGCGCAACTGCGACTATCTGGCCGAGGCGTTCCTCAGTTTGGCCGAGCCCATGAAGCTCGTCCCCAAGGCTGTAGGCCAGCAAGGGTCGGAAGCCAACGGCGCCCCAAAGACCTCACATGCAGGTCGTGGAGAGGCATTGGCGAGCATCTATGACACGCCATTTGACCAAAAAGCAGCCACCCAGACCCGCCTCAAGGCCTTCTTCATCCCCAATAGGTTTGGAGAACCGATGATTGCATTATCTTTTGTGAATGAATATTGAGTTTTTGTCTGGCAGTAGTTCAGCCATTTTGTTTAGTCCAGTAGATTTTTTGTTCTTCCAGAAGTCATTTTGACGGGGGCCTGCCAGCCCCCTTTTTTGTGGCTGGGACACAGCACGTCCGCGATCGGCGCTAGGCTCGCACGATTGCCGTCGCCAGGGTCTGCAGCACCTTCAACGAATTTTGCGCCAATGGCGGCGCATCGATCAAGCGCACGGTCAGTGTCGCATTGTCGGCGCCCGCCCGGTTGTGCAAGGCTTCGACGACTGCGCTCACAGCCCAGTCGTAGTGGATTTCCTTGCCACCGACCACCTCCAATTCGTCCAATACCGCAGACTTGGCGATGCGCCGCTGGTCGTCCCACAAATTGATGTACAATTTGCCCGCCACCAATACAGCGTCCATGTCGCCGCCGATCTGCCCGACCACATGTTTCACCCCCGTCATCAGCCCCCAAGC
>JANMIM010000203.1:0-3076 GCA_031375795.1 Bacteroidota bacterium | reverse complement strand
AGCCTCAAGAAAATCCTAGACATCCTCAAGGCAAAGCACAGGCCCTTCAAAAAAATAAAATCCGTAGTGCACAAACCGCCACCTCAAAATCAAAAGACAACTAGCTTTCAGCGACTTAGTGGGTAAGAGCTGCAAGTTGGGTTAATTCCATCCCCGATGCGTTACAAAAAACACCAGTTTGAATCAGAAGGGCTGCTTTCCGTTTCCGATATCGATCAGTTCAAGGGTCCGCTCGATCAAATTGGGACACTGTATCTGAGTGATAAACGCGGGCTGAAGCCGTTGCCGGTGAAACAGGTGCTGGAAATGGTGAATCTTCAGCATTTTGGAATGAAATGGCTGAGAGGGGAAGATTTTAAGGCATTCTTTGAGATGCTGGAGAAATTGCCGCGACTCAAGGAACTTGAAATCACGGTCGGTGACGGCCAACATCTGCTGTCTACCATCGGGAACCTTCCAACACTGGAATACCTTAAGATCAGTGGGAAATCCCTGGGTGAATTCCCCAAGGAAATTGAAAAACTGACCAATCTCCGCACTTTGGAGCTGTGGATCTATCATTGGGATAACATTGGAAGGAAAAGCCATTTGGCTGGCTTGGGAGGCCTGCCAAAGCTGGAAGAACTGGTACTTGATGCAAAATTTAATACGCCGTCCGGCTTAGGCAGCCTCAAACAGCTTAAGATTCTGGAGGCGAGGGGATTGCCCAATGATTTAGTTGGTCTGAGCGAATTGACCAGCTTGGAAGACTTGACGTTGGAATATGGCGGGGGCGATGCAGATGTCCGGGCAACGGAGGCACTCCATGCGCTCAAGCGGTTGAAAATCAGGGCGCGTGGCAAGATCACGTTTCCACCATCTTGGGCCAAATTGGTGTCCTTGGAAGAGTTGGATCTTTGGAATTGTCACTTACCGCAAATGCCAGAGGCCATTTCCACGATTCCACATCTGAAGCGATTGACCATGTTCTCCAACCAACTGGAGGAAATCCCAGATTGGATTTGCAATTTCAGTGACTTGCAACAATTGAAGTTGTCTTCCAACGCGATCAAGGCGCTCCCAAATGCCTTTGCAAACCTTCAGAACTTGCAAAGAATCAACCTGGATACGAATGCACTCACGGAATTTCCGTCCGCTTTCCTGCAAATGCCCGCATTGAAGGATATTTCACTCTACGAAAACAAGATTGTTGATTTTCCGGTAGGTCCTTTGAATTTCCCTGAGTTGGAGCAAATCATCTTGTCAAAAAACAGGATTGCCAAAATGCCCACCGCGCTTTTGGGGCTGCCAAAAGGTGAAATCATGTTGGAAGGCAATCCATTTGTCAAAGCATTCGGGTATAAATTGGATCAGGTGCTGCAAGCAGTCAGCAAGGAAGACCATTCGGCTGCCGCACGCCTGACCCTTCTTGCACTCGCAGTCGGGGATGTTGCGCGCGCATTGCAATCCGCCACATTGGAACATCTTGTCGTTGCACTCAATTCCTATGAGCTCAAACTGCGCGCATTTGGCGCAGATGCACTCAATCAGTTTTTGCCAGATCCATTGAACGTCGACGAGCTTCCTGCCGCCATTCAAGTTCTCGGGCATACCAAAAGCAATCCGAATCTCAATTATGAGAAAGCGCTGACGTCCAAGGGAATCACGGTGAACAAGGGTGACGCTAGCGCGACGGACATCGTTGTGATTGCAGAAAGGCCTGGCGATGGGCTCGATGCCTACCTCCAAGCGGGTGCAAAACCTGCCTCTTTGGCGCATTTGGTAGGTTTCGTGGAGGCGATTGAGAAGCCTTGGCTACGCACCCAAGCCGCAGAACAGCCCAAAGTCGGCGAAAATTTCAGAACGCTGCTGGAAAGTGGCGCGGCCGAAAATCTCAGAATTGCCTTTGCTATGCTTGCTTCGGGTGGCATGCCCGCTTTGGCCATTTCTTCGGTCTTGGCCATCAGCCTCTTCTACCCGGATGCCGAACTCCAAAAGACAGCAACGAACGCATTTCAGTCCAATGCCTCGCCCGCGCTCAAGGCATTCCTCGCTGCGAACAAGCGAAACTATGCTGTCATGATAGCGGGAAAATTGCAAGGGTATGTGACGGATATCGCAACCCACACAGAAATTGACGCGCGCAGCTTTACAAAAATGGCTTCCAAGCTCAACGCCGATCTTCTACCTTGCTTCATCCCTTACATGACCGGCGATGAATTGAATTCGAATTGTGTCAAGGATGGTTATCTCAGGCTGAATCAATTGATTGACGGCCAACTTCCCCAAGGAATTTTCGAGCTCGTGCATTTGGATCGACTCAATTTGGCGAGGCTGAAATTGAAGGAATTGCCGCAGGGATTGGAACGAATCAAGGGATTGCGCAGTTTGCAGCTTGCAGGCAATATGCTGTCGACCCTACCGGCTTCCTTCGCAGCGCTGAAAAGTCTGGAGGTCCTGGACCTATCCGAAAACTCCTACAAAAGCGTGCCGGAAGTGCTTCAAACGTTGCCCAAGCTCCGCTTGCTCAACCTTTCCAAAAATAACCTCCAAAAGCTTCCTGAATTTCTTTCGCGTTTTCCAGCGCTGCGCAAACTCGAAGTCGATCAGTGCAATTTTGACCAATTTCCCACAGTGCTATGGGACTTACCGCATTTGGAAGACCTAGATTTGAGTTTTAATGAGGATCGGATTCCTTCCTCCGATTTTACTGCAGGTATTGGAAAACTGACGCGGCTGAAACATTTGCAGCTATGGAAGTATCCGTTTGAGACTTTTCCCGAGGCCATGCTTTTGCCGATGCTAGAATCTCTAGAGCTCTCATTTGCAACGAAAATCAAGTTCATTCCGCCTTGGTTCTCCAAATTCTCATCACTCAAGAGACTCACTTTGAATTGGTCGGAGTCACTGACACAATTGCCCGATGAGATTGGCGAATTGCAGAATCTGGAATTTCTCAATCTAGCCCATACGGCCATCGCGGTGCTTCCGGATACTTTTTCGAAGCTCAGCGGACTGCAATGTCTTTGCTTACCAAATGTAAAATTCCAAGATGAGATTGCGACTGTAGAGCTCCTAAAGGAAATCCACAACCTTC
>JANMIM010000202.1:0-1744 GCA_031375795.1 Bacteroidota bacterium | reverse complement strand
TGGCCATCATCGGGAAGCTGCGCAATTCACCCAGGAGCTTGCCAGCCTTGGTTTCTGCACCATACATCACCGACTTGTTGAAGGCATCTTCGCCCGGATTCAGTACCCGATCCTCGAGCAGCTTGGAGAGCTTGTCTACGTAGTAGGGTTCCGTGCCCCCGAGATAGTACACGGGGGCGAAGTTTTGCGATTCTATGTCTTTTTTGAGTTTCTCGAACTCCATGCCCTAAAAAGGATATCCAATGCCGAAATTAAGCTGAAAACGCCTGCTTCCCAAATAGGTGCCGAATGACTTAATCACAAATGACTGCACGTCTGGTGCATAAATCTGTTTGGCGAAGTCGATGCGGAACAAAAAGAAATCAAAGTCGAGGCGCAAACCAAGCCCAGCATCGATCCCCAACTGCCAAAACGTGTCTTTCGAGAGCTTTGCCCCTGCAGAATCGACCACGCTGGTAGGCAAGAACCAGACATTGCCGGCGTCTGCAAAAATAGCCAGCTTCACCCATTTGTACACATCGGTGCGCAGCTCAAAATTGGATTCAAACACAAACTCACCCCCGGGCGACAAGCCAAATGCAAAGTTGGTCGACTGGCCAGACTCTGAATTGTTGGTGGTACCCGTTGGGGAGAATGTCGAATAGGTGCCCGGCCCCAAGGTATTGCTGAGCCAACCCCGCATCGAGTTGCTGCCACCTCCAAAAAATCGGGATTCAAACGGCACGAATGGCGTGTAATTCCACGGCTTGGCGATGCCTAGATAACTACGCAGAACAAAGGATGCGTGCTTGCCGATGGGCCAGTTGTTTTTCAGCTCCACGGTCGTCTTGAAATATTGACCATACAAGATCGACGACAACTTGAAGTCCTTGTAGCTCGCGTCGATGTTGCTAAAACGGTCGATGAGAAATGGCGTGTTGCCCCCCATCTGAAATGTGCCGATGAAGCTCAAATGGTGACGAAACTTGGAGCTCGTGGCGTTGTTGTAGCTGAATTTGTAATTGCCCCATGAACTGAAGCGTTGCCGGTAATCTTGGATGATCAACGACCGAATCTGGTCGTTTTCGATGCCATCGATCAGTTGCACAAATGTGCTGTCCAGTCGGCTCTGGATCAGGTTGATCACATAGGGCGACACGGAGCTTTGGGCCTTCTTGTTGGTGGAGCTATGGTACCATCGGTAGTTCCAGTCCAATCCCAGCGCGTTGCGGGAGTAGATGCTGGTCTGCTGCCGGCTGAAATTGGAGGTAAACGAGGTGGCTGGCTCAAATCCCTGGATGTTTTTGCTGGCCAATCCTGGGGCGACGATGCGGGGAAATTGCAAACTGGCCGAAGCCGTCCCCTCCCAAAAGACCTGAACCTGGTCTGAGGTCGCATCGCGGTAGAACCGCGTGCTACCCTTGGCGCTCAGGTCCAATTTCTCAGCCCCCGTAAACAACAGCTTGTCCCGAAATCCGATCTCGGCCCCGATCCCTGGCAAGTTGTTTTTCAAAACCGGGTCGTTCTCAAAAAATCCTTCAAATCCGGCCTTGGCTTGGAAACGTCGCAGCAGCACCGCCTCGATCATGAAGTCCACCACCGTCGAGTCGTTGCTCACGGTGGGTTTGATCAATACATATTTAAAGATGCCCAAGTTTTGCAAGCGCATCTGTGTCTTGCGTTCGGTGCTCAGGGCATAGGGATCACCCTCGACGAGGGTGATCAATTTCTCAAGGAAATTGAGGTTGGTGCGCTCCAATACCCG
>JANMIM010000194.1:0-5099 GCA_031375795.1 Bacteroidota bacterium | reverse complement strand
AGTTTGAGATGATGAATGTCTTCTCGACCAGCTCGTCGCAGGGCATCCTGCGCAGCCGCGACAAGCTGCGCTCGATTCAGATCTTGAGCAAGGAGGGCTGTGCCGTTCCCAAGACGGCATTTGCGCGGCACACCGTCGATGTGAACGAGCTGATCAAGTACGTAGGCGGCGCACCGCTCGTGGTCAAGCTCATCGAGGGTACCCAGGGCCTCGGGGTCGTGCTCTGCGAAACCAAAAAGGCCGCCAAGTCGGTTGTCGAGGCCTTCTATGCGCTCGACGCCAATATCCTGGTGCAGGAATTCATCGAGGAGGCCAAGGGCACCGACATCAGGGCCTTCATCGTCGATGGAGAGGTCGTGGGAGCGATGGAGCGAAAGGGGCCCGAGGGCGAGTTTCGATCCAATCTGCACCGCGGGGGCACCGCCCGTGCCGTGGAGCTCGACGATGAGATGCGCACCACGGCCATCAAGGCGGCGGCCTCGATGGGGCTTGCAGTCGCCGGGGTGGACATGCTGCCCTCCAAGCGGGGACCCTTGATCATGGAGGTGAACAGCTCCCCTGGCCTGGAAGGCATCGAGCGCGCCACAGGTGTCGATATCGCCGACAAGATCATCCAGTACATCGAGCGCAATGCAAAAAACAAATTGAACCGCGACACGATCGGGTACTGAGGATGGGGAAATCGCTGGTGATCCAAGATTTTGCAATCGAGCCAGGTGAGCGCAGGGAGATCTCGCTCACGATCGCGCGTTTGCCCACACATACCGAGATTCATCTACCGGTTTTTGTGTTCAGGGGAATGGCCGACGGCCCCGTGCTGCTCTTGACATCGGGCCTGCATGGCGACGAGGTCAATGGCACGGAGACGCTGCGCCGCATGATTCGCAACGGCTCCTTGATGCCCGAGGCAGGCACCGTGATCGCGATGCCCATCGTGAATGTCTACGGCTTCCTGCACCAGTCACGCGACTTGCCCGATGGCAAGGACCTCAATCGCTCCTTTCCGGGCAGTCAGACGGGTTCGCTCGCGCGGCGGCTCGCCTACATCTTGCTCCATGAAGTGGTGGTGCACTCAGACTTCGGGATCGACCTGCACACGGGTGGTGCGCGACGCACCAACTATCCCCAAGTGCGGTGCGAGTTTGAGCGGGAGGCCTCGCTCCAGCTCGCCTACGCGTTTGGGGCGCCGTTTCTGCTCAACTCCAAGGAAATCCCAGGCTCCTTCAGGCGGTCGGCGAGCAACGCCGGCAAGACCACGATCGTCTTTGAGGGCGGCGAATCCCAGCGATTTGACGAGCGCTCGATCAACGAGGCGATGGATGGCATCCATCGCGTGATGGCCCATCTGGAAATGGTGGAGCGTAAGATCGCCCACCGTGAATCGCTCGTGCTGCGGCGCAGTACGTGGCTCAGGGCCAAGATCTCAGGCATGTTTGTCCCATTTGTGCAGGCAGGTGATGGTGTGATCGAGGGGCAGGTGATCGCCCACCTCGGCGACCCCTTTGGGGAGATGGTCCACGAGCTCAAGGCACCCTTTGACGGTTACGTCATCGGCCTCAACAATCAACCGGTGATCAACGAGGGCGACGCCCTGGTCCACATCGGCACTGAGAACCTCACGATGGAGTCCTTTCAAGAAGACGACGGCACGAGCGATTCAGTGGATTGATGCGCATGCAGGCCATCTGTCCAGTGGGCTGCATGCCTCAATACAGTCGCCCTTCCTTTTCATCCAGTCGGTAGACCTTGTGCAAGTCGGCAGTCGATGCGCATGAGACTTTGAGGTCATTGATATAGCCGTCATTCAAGTCATAAACCCAGCCGTGGATTTCCAGAAGCTGCCCATTTCTCCACGCATTTTGCACGATGGAAGTCTTGCCTAGGTCGCTCACCTGCTCGATCACATTGAGTTCCACCAACTTCCTTGCACGCAAGTCCTCATCCTCGATCGCATCCAAAGTCATATAGTGCATGCGGTAGACATCCTTGATGTGGCGCAGCCAATTGTCGATCAGGCCATATTGTTTATTTCCCATGGCTGCGCCTACGCCCCCGCAACCATAGTGGCCGCAGACGATCACATGCTTTACCTTCAACACCTCCACCGCGTAGGAGAGCACACTCAGCATGTTCATGTCGCTATGGATCACCATGTTGGCGATGTTGCGGTGTACAAATACCTCTCCTGGATTGGTTCCCGTGATTTGATTGGCGGGCACACGGCTGTCTGAGCAGCCGATCCATAGGTATTCTGGCGTCTGAATCTTGGAGAGCTTCGAAAAAAAACTAGGATCGGAGCTGTTTTGCTCGGCCACCCAGACTTTGTTGTTTTCGAGCAGACGTTGATAGGATCGTATCATAAATCACTGGTTTTCTAGTCTTTACAAATCATATTGTTTGGAGCGATACCGGGCACTGGTGCTAGTTGTCCTCCCTGGTAATGCCATCGGCAGTTTTCGTGGCGGCTTTTTGAGAATCATCGTCGGCTGGGGTAGCATGCAATCGCAGTTGTTTGCGCAGATCACTCACGGGGTTTTTGGAGAATTCTGAGTGATCCAACGAGCCGATCAGTTCGTAGCTGATATTGCGTGTCGGCAGCGTCTTCACAAAATCTTCCAAAACTTCGACGATATCAGGATCGATAAAGCCTGTCGAGGATGCATCGATGATGATACGCGAACCATCGGGAACCATTTCCAGGGTTTGTATCATCGCACCCTTGTTGAAAAATCCCACGATGCTCCCAAGTTTCAGTTTCAGGATCCTCGTCCCATTGGACTCGACCAAAACAAAGGTGTAGGGTGCCCGGAAATTGCGGCGCAGGATGAAAAGAATGGCCACGCCGATACCGATCCCCACGCCTGGAAGTAGATCGACAAAGAATACTGCAGGGATTGTCACAAGGAAAGGAACAAATTGTGTCCATCCCTTTTGGTAATATTTCTTGAACAATGATGGTTTCACCAAATTGTATCCCACCATGATGAGCACAGCTGCGAGGCTGGCCATTGGGATCGCGTTGAGCACAGGTTGGATCGCAATCACCGCCAAGAGGATCAGAATACCATGGACAATCGCAGAGAGACGCGTTTGGCCGCCAGCCTGCACGTTGGCTGAGCTGCGCACGATCACTTGCGTGATCGGCAGGGCGCCCACAAATCCAGCAATCACATTGCCCAAACCTTGCGCGATCAGCTCCTTGTTCTTGTTGGCAATTCGCATCTGCGGGTCGATCTTGTCGGTCGCCTCTGCACAAAGCAGCGACTCCACGCTCGCGATCACTGCGATCAACACTGCATACCACCAAACCTCCAGATTGCCGATCGCATTGAAGTCGGGCAGTGTGACCCAGTCAATGGGGTTGGTGGAAGCTTTGATTTGTACCAGGTGCTTGGGTTCCAATGCAATGCTTGAGCCCATGCGCATGAGGTTGCCCTGCACCACGACGCCGACCACCACAGCCAAAAGGGGGCCTGGAATCAGGCTCAGCAGCTTGATTTTCTGGATGAAGGGCAAGTTCCAAAGAATGATCACCGCTATCCCGAGCAAGCCGATCAACACAGATGCAGGCGTCACCGCATCCAACAAGTGTCCAAGCTCCGAAATCGTATTTTCTCCATCTTGTTGGGAAAAGTCGATGTCTCCTTCGTAGTCGGAATCCAGACCCACGAGGTGGGGTAGTTGCTTGAGAATGATGATGATGCCGATCGCTGCGAGCATTCCCTTGATCACACTCGTGGGGAAATAGTTGGCGAGTGTGCCAGCCCTTACCAACCCTAGCACCAATTGCAGGCCACCCGCCAACAGTGTCGCCAAGCAAAATGCCTGAAATGAACCGAGCGCAGCCAGCCCTGCAAGCGCTGTCGCGATCAAGCCAGCTGCAGGGCCGCTCACACCAAGTTGCGAGCCGCTGAGCGCACCCACTACGATGCCGCCGATCACACCGGCAAGTATCCCAGACATTAAGGGTGCGTCTGAGGCCAACGCGATACCGAGGCAGAGGGGGAGGGCAACCAAAAAGACCACCAAACCCGCGTTCAGGTCCTGAAAGACCCTGGTAAAATTGAAATTCTTCAAAAGATGGAAAATTTGTTGAAACCTGTAATCTGAAGGTGCAGAAGCTCATCATCTGCCAGCAGCATTGTAACTGCGCGGGTTTTCAACCGATAGGCTTCGGTGGCGGCACCAAGATGTCAGACACGGGGCCGTGTAAACTCAATTCATCGATGGTACACCAGGCATTTCCAAAGCAGGTAAGATAGTGGGCGTTGTCCACGACTCCCAAATAATCCTTTTGGATTTCGCTCGGTTCACGGTCGTCGTCCTCTGAGCGTTCGTCGTCGGTATCTCGTTCTTCCTTGGCCTTTTGGCAATCTTCATACTCATTCTCATCCTGCTCATCGTTTGTGCCGCTCAGGGACAGCAAAACCAAGCTGCGTTGCACCGCTTGCAAGGGCAGGCAGGTATTGAGGCAAGCGCCCGCCAAAAGCAAGCATACCCAGAGCCGTATGTTTTTGAATAGGGTCAAAATCAAGTGATGCGAATTTGAAGATTTTTGACGAAACTCGCGAGAAAATTCATCGATGGCGGGGGATGATTTTCAACAGCCTCAGATTCAAGGCCTCCCAAACGATAAGTCAAATCTCAACCAAAACGCACATCCGATTTCGCTATCCACGGTTGCAAATCGTCTTGAAGGGGCAAAACTTGCACCGAGCCGCATCGATCGTCTGCGCAAATGGCTGGTCGGGGTCGAGGATCTCGTCAAAAATATTGACGAGCAGGCCCTCAAATTCCACCAAACTCTGCAGGTCGAAATCCCCCAGCTTTTGTGGGCCATATTCCAAGGTCATGAATCCATCGGCGAGGTTGCGCATGGCAAAAATACCGGGGAAAACGGCCGTGTCGGGCTTGTGGGTGCTCAGGTAGAGGTAAGCGTAGGCACCGAGCTGGAAAACCTCACGCTTGGGATTGCCCGTCTGCAAGTCCAGGAAGCTGTTCAGTTTCAAGGCATCGACCTGCCCTGTCTTGTAGTCGATGATGCGGATGCGGCCCTGCACGCGGTCGATGCGGTCCACAAATCCCCTGATCTTGAGGCC
>JANMIM010000183.1:0-2094 GCA_031375795.1 Bacteroidota bacterium | reverse complement strand
AAGTGCTGGCGACCTTGCCGTTGGGTTCACGGGTGCGGGCGCTGGGCGAGCGCTCGCCCAACGTGGAGTCCAACGATTTTCGCAACGAATCCATCCGCGCGCCGTGGGTAACGGTGCGCATGACCTCGGGGCTGGAAGGCTGGATTTTTCTGGGCGGATGCAGCGTCGCGCCAGATGCATCGGTCATGCAATTGGAAAAAGATCTGGGCAAACTGGACTTGCATGCCTGCGAGAGCATCCACGGCGCGATCGCTCGCTACACCCAATCGATGCAAGGCAAGTCGCATGCAGTCGCCGACCAAGCGGTGCTGCCCCTCTGGCAATTCCTCGACACGCTCATGCATGTGTACAGCATGGACTGGTGGCAGCAGGCAGACAGCAACGGGTTACTTGACTTGGAAAACCTGATGTACAATGAGATGATGCAGGGCTGGTGCCAAGAAAAGCATCAAAAAGATCCGCGTCCCAAGGAAAAGATCATTCCCACGGCTCCCAAAGCCATCGCCCGCAAACGCGCGCTGGAACAATGCGGGATCGCGCTGGACTATACCGAGGGCATCGTGTTTCCAAAATTGGAGTCCGAGATTTTGATTGCCCCGCTTGACCCCATCGTGAGCGACACCATGCGGCATTTTCTCGCCCAGTGGAAAATCGAACAATACCGCTGGATCGAGGACGCGTCGCTGATGATCTCGCCATGCGAGCTCGCGGAACGGGCGGTACACTGGGACCATTTTCTGGACGACAATCCCGATTTTGTCTTGAAGCGCGTGATCAGGAAGCAAAATCGCGGCTACACTTACCTTTTGATGGCGGGCTCGGACAATACCGGCGCCTTCGACAGCGGTACGGCCGGCCCAGACTTTCGTGCGGCATGGGAATGGGTGCTGGCCCACCATGCCGACACAGCGACGGGCGCAACCGTGCAAGCCTATTGCAAGCTCCTGCGCGCCCATGGCTGGAAACATGATGCTGCTGTGGATGCTTTCCTGCAGCCGCGGAATCCTTATGCTCCACCACGGTCGCAATAGGACCGGGCAATCGCTCTTAATTTCCCAAATTAGGGCATGTTTCAGAATTGTGTTGCCGCTCCGTAGGAGCCGTCTCTTGGTAGCGAGGGGCGTTAGCCCCTCGTTCAACGTACATAAGGGTTCATGCGCCCCAAAGGGGCCGCCTCTGTGCGAAACATTGAATTGGGCGAACAGAGACGGCCCCTTCGGGGCGCAATCGTGCATTTACATTTATCACCCGGAGCTCCCGCTCCGGGCTACCAAGAGACGGCCCGTTCCGGGCGGAATGGTTTTCGAATTGCGCATGCTCCAGAACCAAAATCAAGAGCGTTGCTCTGCAATTCACCTTCCCCAAAAGTCTCCCGACAGCGTTGGGATGGGCCGATGAATGGCTATTGCATCCGCCCCAGAAGTCTCACGACAGCGTTGTGATGGGCAGGCCAACATACCTGGAATTGCCTTACGCGCCCCCAAGATGTTTCTCTCACCAAAAATCCCCTTTTCTTCGTTAATTCGCCCATCATTGACCCGCATGAAAGCATCGCAATATTTTTGGATCCTTGGTTTCGCCTCCCTTGTGTGGGCCTGCAACCCCAAGCAACAGACGCCGCCGCCCGCCGACAGCACTGCCGCAGCAGCGCCCGAGGAGCCTGCGGAGAAATGGCTGGTCCTGAAATACGACGAAGTGCGCCTGCGCTCCACACCTAGCAAGGGCGGTCAGGTGCTGGGCGCATTCAACACCGGCGACCAGGTCCTCGACCTCGGCAAGCGCAGCGACAACGTCGAAACCGTGGTCTTCAGGGGCAAGTCCGTGGAGGCACCCTGGGCCAACGTGCGCAGCAAGGAAGGCGTCGAGGGCTGGATCTTTGCGGGGGCATTGGCACCCGCACCCGACCCATCGGTTGCCGCATTTGCCCAAAGCCTCGAATCCATCTCAGGTACCGATTGCCAGCGCATCCAATCCGCCCTGGACCTCTATGCCAGCACCATGAAGGGCAAGCCCACCGCTGCGGCAGACCAGGCGGTGGTGCCACTCTTTGCCTACATCGAAAAGGTCGCCGGCGATGCCAACGGCGAACTGCAA
>JANMIM010000128.1:0-16085 GCA_031375795.1 Bacteroidota bacterium | reverse complement strand
TCGACCTGCAGGTCGGCGGCTTTGGCGATTTCAGATTTGGACACGGGCAAGATGCCTTTCTCCATTGCGAGCCGCTTGTAGGCGGCGATCAACTGCTCACGGTTTTCCATTGTGCAAAGCTAAGGGCGAACCACGAAATGCGACAAGTCTCTTATGGATTTTCACGCAACTCTTTCACTTGGCGATGTTTCACCAGCACGTAATTGGCCAGCAGAAACAGCAGCGTCACGAGCACTGCACGGTCAAATCCCAAGGCTCCTTCCCCAGGGCTATGCTCGGGCACCATGTGATCCAGGTAGTCCATGAAGTCCACAAAGGGTGAAAACCAACTGGCGAAATAGAAATTCAAGCCCAGCATGATCCCCAGCCAAGCCCGATATGTCCAGACTGGCAGATTGTTTTTGAGGCGCTGCAACACGCTCACGGTCATCACCATGAATGCAGGCAATGCATAGAGCATCAATCTCGGCTTGTCCTTGCCCCCAAAGAGCAGGAAGATCCCGATCAAAATCATGGCAATCCAATGGGGATTTTTTCGCAGATAGCCCACCACCCATCGAAACTGACTCAGGATGATCAGTGGCATGATCCCCAGCCCGCTAAACATCGCCGTCACCATGATCCGCAGGTAGCCCGGTTTTTCATTGACGATTTTCCAACTTTCGCTCAAGGCGTAAAACGGGCTTGATTCAGGATTGAGCTGATGCACGTTGTTTCTGAGGATGAAATACGGAATCACACTTGCGGCGGCGAGAAAGAAACCAAGTATGTACAATGGAATCCACTTCCATCCTTTTTCTGAGAGGTAATAAATCATGATCACCGGTACGAGGGCAATCAAGGATTCCTTTTGGAAATAGGCCCCAAACATGAGTGGCGGCAGTAGGAACCACCATTTTTTGGCCATCACCCAAAGTATCAGCAATGCGATCACCTGGGTCATGTGATCGATGTAGGCCGGTGAGAAAACCGAAAACTTCAATGTCCAAAACACACCGGCATAAAAAGTCATGCCGGCCAAGGAGGTCCAATACTCAAACCCCAAGGCTCGCAACAAGGCAAAGGCCAAAATCAACATGAGCACGCAATCGATACGCGCCACGATGCTGAATTGTGCAATGGAACCTTTTGCCGGGACCTTGGAGGCTATCCAAGTGGTAGCCACGCGGTAGCAGAATGGGGCGTAATGTCCAAACTCCGGTGGAAACAGCGTGTCCCCAGCCATCACGGTGTATTGCCGACCATCGGCATCGGCGCCCTTGCACCGATCAGTGAGAGGTGTGGTGAGGCTGATGAAACCCACCAAAAATCCGACCAGCAAGAGCATCCCAACGATGCGAATCCAACTTTTGTCCATCTGTATTCTTGTGAATATATGCCTCAATGACACTGTTTTAAGGACCAATCCTATTGCTCCAGATCCACCAAATGCACCATCGTCACCACATTCTTGCTGCGCTTCATCACCGTGAATTTGTAGCCATCAAATTCGATTTCCTCATTGACCGCGGGGATCGAGCCAAATTTGAGGCTCAGCAACCCAGCCAATGTTTCATAGTGCTCGTCTTTGCGGATCGGGTGCGGCAGATGCTCATTGATGTCATCGACACCTGCCCCCGCCATGACATTGTAGCTCCCATCCTTCATTTTTTCCACAAAGGGGGCCTCGTCGTCAAACTCATCCTGGATCTCACCGACCAGCTCCTCCAAGATGTCTTCCATGGTGATGATGCCGCTCGTGCCGCCGTATTCATTGATCACCACGGCGATCTGCTGGTGCTTTTGCTGGAATTCCTTGAGCAATGGGCCGATTTTCTTTGTTTCGGGGATCATGGGGATGGGTCGCATGATCTGCCGAATGTCGAGCGGCTCGTTGCGGCGCATCTTCAACAATACGTCCTTGAGGTACACGACTCCCACGATGTTGTCGAGTCCGCCTTCATGGCATGGAATCCTCGAAAACCTGGCCTCCACGATCTCCTCGAGATTTTGCTCGTCAAAATCCTCCAGGTCGATTGCCAGCAACTGGGTGCGGGGCACCATCACCTGCCGGGCTGTGCGCTCGGAAAAATTGAATGCGTTTTTGATGATGTCGTAATCGGTGGCCTCGATGGCCCCCGTTTCCTTGCCTTGCTGCATCAAGAACTTGAGTTCGTCGTTGCTGTGGACTTCCTCCTCGTGAGAGGGCGTGATGCCCACGGCCTTGAGAATCACATTCGACAAGCCGTTGAGTACCCAAATAAATGGCCTAAAGACAACATAGAAGGCCCTCAACGGAAAAGCGACATACAAAGTCACTTTTTCCGAACGCTGGATCGCCAGGGATTTGGGTGCCAACTCACCAAAGATGATGTGGAGGACCGTGATCAACAAAAAGGCGATCGCGACCGAGATGCTCTTGGTGAGCGTCTCATCCAAGGTGATCCCCAAAAAGGACATCAAGGAGGTGACCGCCTCCGAGAAGGTATGCTCCCCCACCGAGCCGAGGCCGAGGCTGGCCAGCGTAATACCCAATTGTGTAGCCGCCAAATAGCCGTCCAGGTGCGAAACAATGTGCGACGCCAGATTGGCTGCGCGGTGCCCCTCCTGAACCTTGATCTCCAGCTGGGAGGCCCTCACCTTCACGATCGCAAACTCTGCCGCCACAAAGAATCCGTTCAGTAAGACGAGCAAAAAAGTGAGTATTATTCCGAAAACCATCCTGCCAATTAGAAATAAGCTGCGAATTTAGTCATTTGCCGAGTGGGAAAAAATTATGTTGCGGTCCAGATCAGGGCAATCGCATTAAACTTACGTGCGGCTGACCTTGGCCGCGATTCGCATCGATGCACTCGCCCCTTGGTGCTTCGACATTCCAAGGATATTGCAATCCATGCAGCCGGTGCTAGACAAAAACGCTAGCCACGCGCAAAATGCCTGCATGCACCTTTTTGCCTGACTCCTGTGACAGAACGAGCCGAATGCTGAGTCTTCCCTCCAAGACGTCGGGCACCACCGCCACCGTCTCCAAAAACAAAGGGTCGCGCAACGGCAGTTCCATTTCATAACCATTGTACCCGAATCTGAGAAATGCAGCCTCCTTGGCGCCCTCGGCACCTGCGCCCATGGACACAATCGTGCACTCACAAGCGAGAATCAAGGAAGCCTGCTGCGCAAAGATCTCCTCGCCCAACCCTTCGTGCACGTAGCCGTCGCTGGGGGGCGGGAAACAGGCAGCAATTTCCTCCAACGTCAACCGGCCTACGACCTGTAGCGAGTACAAATCGACCTCAATCACACCGCCGGCTACATCGGGACTCTCCCCTGGCAGCAAATCAAAACTGACCAAATCCAAGGGCCTGACATCTACGATCAACGGCTTGGGAATATAGGGCCGGTCACGTCGAATCACCGGCCGCAGCCAATGTGGGCATCCATTTCGCAACACTGGCTTGCCATCCTTGCAAAGTATCCCCATCAGGGATCGGCCGCGGTGCTCGGCGGCATTTGCCAATACAACCATTTGTACTTTCATCGTGCATTTCTGTTTTGGGTCTACAATAAATCATCCATTTTCTGGGCACCTCGTCCCCTCCAACGAGACATGCCAATCCCCTAGGCTTGTCGGCGACAAAGCCATGGGAGTATTGTAAGGCAAATGAGGGTTGCCTGCCAGTGACGGTTCAGAATCCATGGAACAAGCACCAAAGCCCAAGATGACCGAAAGATCAGCCCAAGGATGAGAGCTGCCTTAGCTGCCCCAAGCTGGCTTTGAAGTCACCTGCAAACGGAAAATTCACCCTGGCCAAGGCTAGCCTACCGTCTGCAAATTCCAAACATTCGAAAAAGGGGATTGATCATCCTTCCTTCGCCACATTCGTTCTACACATTGATGATGCCACAAAGATAGGCACAAATACCAGAAATGCAAACTATTTTGTAAATATTTTTTGCAAAAATACTAGCGAGGCACTTCGCGGTTGATCTTCACCTGCATGAGCATTGCGATCGAGTAGGCACGTTGTTTCGCTGTTTCGGCCATTGTCCCGGCAAACATCTCGTCGACCGTTGCACCAAAATGACCCAGCCACACCTCAAAATGCGGCGCCTCCATGGGGGAGCGATGGTGAAGCTGCAAATGCACGAGCATCGGGTCACCCTGGAAATTGCCGGATTGAAAAAGCACTGATTCCCAGAAGAGAGCGATGCGCGGAATGTGTCGGTCCAAGTCCAAATGCACTACGTCGGTGAAAAAATGCCCGATCTCTGGATCGACCATGAGCCGTCGGTAAAATTGTGTGATGAGGCGGTCGATGTCGGCGCGGTCGCTGAGGTCGCCGATGGGTAGCGGATGGTCCATGTTCAAATTTACGAGATATTTACGCGATCGCCGCAGACCGACCGACCCTGGCAGCAATTTGCCCCTCGATCATGGCTGTACTATCGCAAAATGTATTCCTATCTTTGCAAATCGCTTTTTGTCAAAAAACACCGCTGCCGCCATGGCCATCGACTACATCGTCAATTACAACTGCAAAGTCAAAAAAGAGCTGGGTGACAATGCCATCATTCACCTTGTGAAGTCGCAAAACCGCGCCGAGGCACTCTTGCAGCGCTTCATCGATCAAGGTATGAAACGCGAGGAGGCCATGAATGCAAAGTTTGGCATCCAAACCGTGCAACCCTCGGGATCCACCGACATCGAGATGGTGACGGTCGGCTCGCTTTTCAAGCAAGCGGAGCTGCTCGACGACCACCGAGACAGCTGCACGGACTGCCCTGCTAGCTGCGGCACACCCTTCGGTTGCTACCAGTCGATCAACTATCCGATTTCAGAGGCGGCTGAGGAATGGCTCGCAAAAATCGCAGCCAAGGCCATCTCCTCGGGCATGCCCAATAGCATTTTGGTGCAATTCATCCTCGACAACCACATCAGCGGCGACTCGTTTGGCACCATGCGCGGCGCCCAGTCGCAACATCCTTACTTGGAGGCGGAGTTTCCCGTGGAGATCGAGGTGGATCGGGCAGATGAATTGCCGCTGCTCGTGGATACCAACCAGATCTTGGAGATGTTTTTTGGCGTCGGGGAAATGGGGGATGTGCATCAGCAATTCATCCTTTTTTTCAGCGCCGGGCTCACGATCCAAGACCAAGCCCCCAACATGAGCAAGGTGGGAATCGAATACCAAGTCGCCGCGATCAAGACCCTCAATGGCCCGCCGCGCTACTGGGTGTACCGCATGCCGGACCACCTGAGCGATGACCGGTCCATTCGCCAAATCAAGGCTTTCTTCAGGGCAATTTTTGTCGCCCAAGGGAATCAAGCGACGCTGACGGTTGACTTTTAGCGCCGCCGCCTTCTATTTTTTCGCAACAGGACATCTTGACTTTGCCGGGGCTGCTGCCTTGCTCCATCCTGGGACTCAAATACGGGATGCCCAATGCCATGCCGCGCACCAAAAACATGATGCCGAGAAACGCCATCATCGTAGGCATGATCATGCGTGACCGCTTGCGCAGCCACCCGCCCAGCCACTTGCCCGACCAACTCAGGCTCAGCATGAGCGGCACCGTTCCCAGCCCAAACAAGGCCATCTTGGCGGCACCCTCCCAGGCCGCGGCCGAATTGGCGGCCAGAAACAAGCCCGCATAGACCAAGCCACAAGGCAAGATGCCATTCATCAAGCCCAATGCAAACATGCCTGCGTGGCCCTGGATCTGCATGACGCGGCCCATGCCCCGTCGCCAAGCACGCGTGACCATGTTGTCGCCTTGAGCCCACTTCTTGCCCCAGACACCGTAATGGTGCAGGGCCAATGCGATCATCACCACACCCAAGGCCAGCGAAAACCACCGCTGAACGTCAAACATCGCCGCCGCCACGCCCATCATGGCCACCACCGCGCCCAGCGCGCTGTAGGTCACGATGCGGCCGAGATTGTACAGCAGCCGCCCGAGTAGATAGCGCCCACCCTGCTGCGCAGTCCCCGGGAGGGACAGCGCAATCGGCCCACACATGCCCAAGCAATGCAGGCTACCGACGAGTCCGGTGAGAAATGCGGCCAGCATGGTCAGTGGGTGATTTTAAGCTCGTGGTAGTAGGGCGTATTGTCTTGTGTCCAAGCCAGTTCCAGCAGCCACAACCCTTTGGGGCGGCCTTGCCAGCCGATCCACTGCAGGCCCGTGGAGTCGGGATGGAGCTCGGTCTTGAAATCCTGGGTAGGGTCGGATGGGCGGAAAAATGTGGCCGTCCCGGAAAAGGAACCAGCCCCCTTGCGCCCCGGGAAATTGATTTCCACGACATCGGCAGCATCCAGGACCCGCACGACCGGTAGTTGATCCACGGCCATTGCCCGGGCAGACTTGTCGATCTCATCTTGGTAGGCGATTTCCTTGGCATAATAGTCGTCGGAGGTGAGGGGCACGTCGTTGCGCACCATGATGCTCACCGCAAACAATACTCCGCCCATGAACACGATCATCGCTGTTGCAATGCCGATGGGCCACCATTCTCTTTTCTTCTCTTCGCTCATGATCTTTAAAACATTGGACCATTGAATCTTGTGGTAAGTGTGCGCACGACCTTGCCCTCCTCCATGACATCGATGTTGATGTCAAACGTCATGCCTTTGATCTCATCGGGTGGCAACTCCACCAGCATCGTTCCCTCGGCAGCTTTGCCGCCCGGGAGCTGTAGGTGGTCGGCGCCGAGCACCGTGACCTTGCCCTTGCTGTTGGGTAAGACAAAGTCCAAGTGGCGGTCTTTGTCGCTCTTGTTGAGGACATTGAGCGTATATAGATTGGTGACCGTGCCCGAGGGCGTCATCGCATAGGTCTGTCCGGGCGGGCGCAGCAAGGTCAATTTGAGGTCCCCCGAACTCAGCAGCAGGGTCACGAAGATGCCGATGAAGGCTGCCAAGACACCGATGTACAGATAAGCCCTACCAGTCAATTTGAACTTGCCACCTGTTTCAATTTGATTTTGTGAGGCGTACCGCACGAGGCCGCGCGGCTTGCCGACCTTGTCCATCACCTCGTCGCAGGCGTCGATGCAGGCCGTGCAATTCACACACTCCAACTGCGTCCCGTTTCGAATGTCGATGCCCGTAGGACAGACCGCGACACACAACTTGCAATCGATGCAATCCCCTTGGCCGCTCGTATCCATGTTTTTGCGCAGCTTGCCCCGTGGCTCACCGCGCTTGTGGTCATAGCTGATCACTAGGGAATTGAGATCGATCATCACGCCCTGCAACCGCCCATAAGGGCACATATAGATGCAGGCTTGCTCGCGAAAATGGCCGAAGACAAAATAAAAGACCCCCGTATTCAGCAGCACGAATGCAAACAAAATCGGATGTGCGGCGGGAGACTCGGTAAAATAACGGAGCACAGTCGGCATGCCAATGAAAAAGGAAATGACCGTATGGCTCACCCACCATGCAATGACAAGGAAAATGCCGTGCTTCAAGCTGCGCTTCCACAATTTTTCCCAATTCCACGCCGCGACGCTCAACTTCTTTTGCTGCGTACTATCCCCTTCAATCCAAAATTCGATTCGTCGATACACCAGCTCCAAAAACACCGTCTGCGGGCAGGCCCAGCCACACCATATTCGTCCCAAAACCGCAGTAAACAGGATGATGAAAATAAAGAAACTCACCATGAACACCGCAAACAACACGAAGTCCTGGGGCCAGAATTTGAAGCCAAACAATATGAATTTACGCCCGACCACGTCGAGCAGGAAAAATGGCTCTCCTCCCACTTGAACAAAGGGAATACCAAAGAAAATGATCAACAACACAGTGCTGACGATCACCCTGGCATTGAAAAACCGACCCTTGGGACGCTTGGGAAAAAATCCCACGCGCCGACCCGAGGTGTCCACGTTGTACAAGGCATCGCGAAAAGCATCCGATTCCATAAAAGAGTTATTTTTCTTGACCACGCTTTGAAACAAATACCGAGACTTGGAAGCAGCGTGAATATTGCATATCCAAGGCTCACAAATCTCGGTATTGTCGAACAATTACTGTGTAACAACAGTATCTTTTGCAGCAGAATCTTGGGCCACTGGAGCGACTGCCGCACCATCACCTGCGCTTGGTATTACACCCTCAGGCGCACGAGGATTTGCGGGCTTGCTCCCTTGCTTGGAGAGGATGAAGCTTGCGATGGCGAGTCGCTCGGATGAGGGAATCTGATCCTTCCAGGAAATCATCGACTTGCCAGCAACACCATTGGTGATCGTGAGGTAGATTTCCTTGACAGAATTGCCATGCAACCAAAACTCGTCGGTGAGATTAGGTCCAGATTCTCCGCCCAAATCCTTGCGGTGACAGGTCGCGCAGATCTGCTGGAAGACCTCCGAAGCCTTGGCCAATCGACCGGGGTCTGAAACCACAATCAATTGGTCATCTGGCAATTCCACGCTCTTGTAGGTCTCAGCTGCGCTGGCCATTTCCATCTCGTATTCCTCCTTGCTGAGTGCGCCGGTTTTGAGCACGTGGAAGTGGATGAGGTACACGACTCCAAAGCCGATGGTGCCCAAAAATACGAGGCGCAACCAAGCTGGCATGGGATTGTCCAGCTCCTTGATCCCATCGTAATCGTGGTGCATCTCTGGGTCGGCATCGTTGCGACCCACGATCCCATCCCAAATGTACTTGAGCGAAAATTTGCTCACATCCTTCACGCTCAAGACCACCGCAATATAGGTGATGAGCAGGGCGATGAATACGAGGATATAAATCAATATCCGCACGTCCATCATGAACTTCTCGTTCAAGTTCACCATTTGCCCGTTTTGGGCTTGGAGGCCCAATGTCGACAGCAAGATGAAAGCGCCGCTCACCAGTGCCTTGACATGCTGTGATCGGTATAGATTTTTCATTTTCATAGCAAAATTATCAAGGTTGAGTGGCTTCTGAAGAATTTTGATCTTCCAGATCAAGTGGTCTTGCGGCCATGTAGTTTGCATGCGTCTTGCGCATGGTGATGGCATAGATCCCCAACCCGACAAAGAAGAAGAAAAAGATGAGCAGCGAGATCATGGGATAGATCTCGATCCCCGCAATATTCTCTAAAAAGTGCTTGACGTAGCGCATGATTTCTTCAGCTGATTATTGGTTGACTTGACCGACGTGTGGGGTGGCTCCGGGTGCTGCGGGTGTGACCGCTGGAACGGGAGCAGGAGCGACAGGTTGCAGGGCCTCGGGCAGCACCGCCGCTGGCAGTGGTGCGACCGGCTGCGCTTTGATGTCGGTGCCCAATCTTTGCAGATAGGCGATCAAGGCGATGATCTCCTTGGTCTCGGAAGTCTTGATCTTTGCAGCCTCCAGACTGGCTTGGATGCCCTTGGCCTGCGCATTCAAGATCGCGTCGGCAGCTGCGATGGTGCTGTCGCTATAAGGCACGCCCATGCTTTGCATCGCCTTCAGCTTGGCGGTCGTGAGCCCGATGTCGAGGTCATGCTCTGCGAGGTGAGCGTAGGAGGGCATGATGGAGCCGGGAGACACAGACTGGGGCTCGATCATGTGGCGATAATGCCAGTCGTCGCTCCAGCGGCCGCCCACGCGCTGCAAATCGGGTCCGGTGCGCTTGCTACCCCACAAGAAGGGGTGGTCGTAGACATATTCGCCTGCCTTGGAGTATTCGCCGCCATACCGCAACTCCTCGCTGCGAAATGGCCGCACCATCTGGGAGTGGCAGGTGTTGCAACCCTCGCGGATGTAGATGTCGCGACCTTGCAACTCCAGCGGTGTATAGGGCTTCACGGAGCTGATCGTCGGTACATTTTCCTTGACCAAAAACGTCGGTACCAGCTCGATAAACGTGCCCACGAGCAGCAATAGCAAGGATGCCACCACCATTTGCACGGGCTTGCGCTCGATCCAACGGTGCCAGTAGGCGCCTTTTTCATCAAAGTCCTTTTCCAATGCAGGAGCCTCGGCTTTTTCTTCCCTGAGGAACGTGCCTTGCTTGATGGTCATCACCAGGTTCCAGACCATCATGAGTGCGCCGACGAGGTAAAAGAGTCCGCCAAGGGCACGGAGCATGTACATTGGCACAATTTGCGTCACGGTTTCGAGGAAGTTGGGGTGCTCGAGGAAGCCGTTTCCGTCAAATTGCTTCCACATGAGGCCCTGCACGATGCCAGCGATGTACATGGGCACGACGTAGATCACGATGCCCAGAGTGCCGACCCAGAAGTGGGCGTTGGCGAGCTTGGTGCTGTAAAGCTTGGTCTGCCACATGCGGGGAACGAGCCAGTAGAGAATGCCAAAGGCCATGAATCCATTCCAGCCGAGGCCGCCTACGTGCACGTGGGCAACAATCCAGTCGGTGAAGTGCGCGATCGCGTTCACGCTCTTGAGCGACAACATCGGGCCTTCAAACGTCGCCATGCCATAGGCAGTGATCGCGACGACAAAGAATTTGAGCACCGGCTCGGTCCGCACCTTGTCCCAGGCGCCACGCAGGGTCAGCAAGCCATTGATCATGCCTCCCCAGCTAGGTGCGATGAGCATCAAGGAAAACACGACCCCGAGCGATTGCGCCCAGTCGGGCAGCGAGGTGTACAAGAGGTGGTGAGGTCCTGCCCAGATGTAGATGAAAACCAGCGACCAGAAGTGCACGATCGACAAGCGATAGGAGTACACAGGGCGGTTGGCAGCTTTGGGGAGGAAATAATACATGAGTCCCAAGATGGGCGTGGTCAGGAAGAATGCCACGGCATTGTGACCATACCACCATTGCACCAAGGCATCCTGTACGCCAGCATACATCGAGTAGCTTTTGGTCATGGACACTGGGTACTCCATCGAGTTCACGATGTGCAGCAGCGCAATCGCGATCCAGGTGGCCAGGAAAAACCAAATCGCCACATACAAGTGCCGCTCACGGCGCTTGAGGATCGTGCCGACCATGTTGATCCCAAAGACCACCCAGATCAGGGTGATTGCGATGTCGATGGGCCACTCCAACTCGGCATATTCCTTGCCGGTGGTCATGCCCAAGGGCAATGTAATCGCTGCGGCCAGAATGATCAGTTGCCATCCCCAGAAGTGGATGTTTCCGAGCAGGTCACTGAACAAACGTGCCTTGAGTAACCGTTGCAATGCATAATACACCCCCATGAAGATCGAATTGCCCACAAATGCAAAGATGATCGCATTGGTGTGCAAGGGTCTCAGACGTCCAAATGAGGTGTACTCGATGCCGAGGTTCAGGGCTGGAAATGCCAGTTGCAGTGCAACCAACAAGCCCACGAGCATCCCGACAATGCCGAAAATGACCGTGGCCATCCCGAATTTTCGTACAATCGTGTTGTCGTAATAAAAGGTTTCTACCGCCATAATATTTGCGTTGAATTCAGGGTAAAATTCTCATGTGGGTCACTTCAAAGTCATGAGGAACCTCATGTTTTTGGTTGAGAAGAATCAGCACTTGTGACTTGATCGGCGTCTGTGGGCTCGTTTGGCTTGCTTTCAAACAGCATGCGCACGGCCGGTGTATAGGTGTCGTCATACTGACCCGACCGGATCGACCACAGGAAGCCGATGAGGAAGATCAGGGCGATCATGATGCTGCAGCCGATGAGAAGGTAGATGATGGACATGGGAGATGGGAGATGAGAGTTGAGAGTTGGGAGTTGGGAGTTGGGAGTTGAGAGTTGAGAGTTCAGAGTTCAGAGTTCAGAGTTCAGAGTTCAGAGTGGGGTGTTGATGAAAGATGAAGGATAAAAGATGGAAAAAGGGATCGAGTAGGTCTTTGATCGCTTTTCACTTCCTCACTTTTCACTTCCTCACTTTTCATTTTTCACTTCCTCACTTTTCACTTCCTCACTTTTCACTCCTCACTTCCTTGAGTTTTTTTCTGGCTAGGAGGGAGACGCCGGCGGTGGTGAAGAGGACTACGGAGACGGAGCTGAGGGGCATGAGGATGGCGGCGACTAGGGGGGAGAGGTGGCCGGTGACGGCGAAGGCGATGCCTACGGCGTTGTAGGAGAAGGAGACGAGGAAGCTGTATTTCACGAGCTTGATGGCGCCTTTGGAGATTTCTAGGAAATCTGGCAACCACGGCAGGGAGCCGGCCGCCAGGATGGCGTCGCTCGCGGGGGTGAAGGCCGAGAGGTCGTCGGTGATCGCTATTCCCAAGTCTGCCTGACGCAGCGCCCCTGCGTCGTTGAGTCCGTCGCCGACCATGGCCACTTGCTGCCCATCGGCTTGCATGGCCCTGATCACCTCCAGCTTGGCGGCGGGGTCCTGGCGAAACATGAGCCGCGCACCCGCAGGCATGATGCCGCGCATCTGCGCCTCGGCACTCGCTTGGTCGCCGCTGAGCAGGCTCAGCCGCACGCGCTCACCGAGGCGGCGCAAGACCGACGCAATGCCCGGCCGCAGGTCATTCGACAACTCAAAACGCCCACGCGGCTCGCCGCCGATCGACACACACACACCCGCACCTTGGTTGGTCATTCCCAAAAAGGACGCCGATCCGATCTTCAATTCCACCCCGTCGACCTTTCCAGATAGCCCGCGCCCATTTTCCTCCACAAAGGCCTCGACATCACTGCCCGATTCACCCATCGCGGACAAGTGGGCATACAACCTGCGGCTCAAGGGGTGTATGCTGCCGCCCAGCAAAGCCTTGAGCTTCGCCCATTCCGCTTGGCTCAGCGACTCGCCCTCCCATCTCACATTCGCCTCCCCGACTGCCGTCAATGTCCCCGTCTTGTCAAACACCATCGCGTCGGCCTCGGCCAGCGACTCCACGACGGCAGGCCCCTTGAGATAGAAGCCTTTGCGACCAAACAGCCGCAAGACATGCCCCAGGGTAAACGGCGTACTCAAGGCCAATGCACAGGGGCAGGCCACGATCAAGACCGAACTCACGACGTTCCAGATCATCGATGCGTCCACGATGGCCCAGTAGATGGCCGCCACCATCGCGATGAGCAACACGATCGGCGTAAATCGCTGACCGATGCGGTCACTTTGTTTGGTGATCTCGGCTGTCTTTTTCTTGCGAAAGGCCTCATGGTTCCACAACTTGGTCAGGTAGCCCTGGGAAACCTCGCGCTCCAGCACGATGCGCAGGGGCGCAGCCGTCTGCCGACCGCCCGCATAGATGCGCTCCCCTACCCTCACGGGCACGGGGGCACTCTCGCCCGTCACAAAGCTGTAGTCGATCTCGCCCTCGCCATGCAGCAAAATGCCGTCGGCGTGGATCAACTCACCGTTGCGCACCACGACTTCGTCGCCCTGCTTGAGCTGCGAGACAGGCACCATAGCCTCCTTGCCATCGACCACCAGGCTCACCGAGATCGGGAAGTAGCTGCGGTAGTCGCGCTCAAAGCTGAGCATGTGGTAGGTCTTGCGCTGATAGGCCTTGCCGATGAGCAGGAAAAACAGCAGCCCGGCGAGGGAATCAAAGTAGCCCGACCCCGTGCCCATGAAGACATCGAGGGCAGAGCGCACAAACAGCATGACAATGCCGATGGCGATCGGCAGGTCCATGTTGATCATGCGGTGTTGCAAGCCAGACCAAGCCGAGCGGAAATAGCTGCGGGCGCTGAAGCCGACCACGGGCAGCGACAGCACCAAGTTGAGCCAGCGAAACAGTACCGCCAAGGTGGGATCGTTGAGGCTCAGGTACTCGGGGAAGCTGAGCAGCATGATGTTGCCAAAACAGAAGCCTGCCACGCCGAGCTCGTACCATAGGATGCGGCCACTGCGGTCCTTGGAGCCTGCGGTGCGCTCATCGGTGTCGGCGAGCGACAGGGCCGGCGGGTAACCGAGCGCGTCGAGCAGCATGGCGACCTTTTCCAAGGTGATCACCTTGGGGTCGTAATTCAAGGCGACCTCACGGCGCGGGAAGTCGACCTCCGAGCGCTGGATGCCCGGCTGAATCTTGTACAGCTGCTCAAGGAGCCAGATGCATGCGGCGCAGTGCATCGTCGGGAGCTTGAGCGTGACCTTGGCGAGATTGGCGTCTTGGTAATCGAGGAGCTTGGCGGCTTGCGACGCGTCGGCGAGCCATGCATACTTGCCCTCGGAGACCTCCGGGCGCTGCCCAGGGTGGCTCTGCAACTGGTAGTAGCCGCTCAGTTGGTGGCTGCGCAGGAGGCCATAGACGGTATGGCATCCCGTGCAACAAAATGCCTTGTCCACATCCACGATGGGCTTGCGGCCCACATCGGCGCCGCAGTGGAAGCAATGCTCCATCTGCAGCCCAGCGGCCGGTTTTTCTGCGATTACTTGCAAGGATTCCATCGACACGGTGCCTTGGGGTTTTGAGGATGCTCAGGGAGAATGTAGTAGCCGAGCAAGGGGAGCTTGAACCTAGGCGTGAGTACAGCCTAGATGGCCGAGGCCGCCGATCATCGGCAGGACTCGGTCACCCAGGCCGTCTCGTGGCCAGCTGCCCTTGCAGCCGACGGTCAAATCGGGAACTGCGAGTGGTAATAATACCGCACAGTGCTCTCCCGATCAGGATGCAAGCTCAATACCGGGACAGGGCTGTATTGGAGCACCTCCTCGGTGATGCTGCCGAGGATCCAACCCGAGATGCCTTTGCGGCCGTGGGTTTCCATCCAGATCATGTCGTGGCCGCCTTCCTTCACATAAGACAAAATGGCGTCGCTGATGATGCCGCCCACGCGCACCGTGGCGACCACATTGGCGATGCCCTGCTCATGGAGCGTCGCAGATTGCTTTTTGAGGTACACTTTCATCTCGTCCACGTCCTTTTCAGTGGCTGCGATGCACACCAATTCGACGGTCGGATTGTAGGCCTTGTGGTAGACGGCGAGGATGTGGCGCAGCTCCCTGATCCCAAAGACTGGATCGACCGCGATGAGGATCTTGGAGAAATTGGTGTTTTCGGGTTGCCGGGTCACGGTGACCACGGGTATTTTGGCCCCGCGCACGACTTTGTTCACGTTGGAGCCGATCATGCCGGTCTCGATGGCATGGCTGCCCCAGGTACCCATCACGATCATCTCGGCGTCGATCTCATCTGCTACGCGCAAGATGGCGGTGTATGGCTTGCCCTCCACAACCATATGCGACACGGCGAGGTCGCCAGTCTTGTGCTGTTCTGCCAACTTGTCCAGCATTTTGATGCTGTAGTTGCGCTTTTTTTCCGTGAGGTCGCCGTCGGCAAAAAACTCTGCAATCGGCGCAGAACCTTCGATCACGTGCAACAGCACCAACTCGGCGCCGTGCATGCTTGCAAACCTGATACCTGTGGTGATTGCTGCCTCGCTACTCGGTGTGAAGTCGACCGAAACAAGGATTTTCTTTTTTCTATTTTCCATGATGCTTTGATGCTTTGACACTAAATTCAATGCAACAAGATTCGGGAGAAGGCCGCAGGGACTGGATGACTTACGTCTTGCAAAAACATGACTTTTGTCATGGATGGCTCATG
The DNA here is from genome assembly GCA_031375795.1 of Bacteroidota bacterium. Lineage (GTDB taxonomy): Bacteria > Bacteroidota > Bacteroidia > J057 > JADKCL01 > JADKCL01. Next base: position 668 of record JANMIM010000128.1, on the reverse strand, counting down.
GAGGCTGACGAATCGCAGGTGACGGCCATTTGGCCCGCCTCGGCCTACCGCTTCCTTTGCAGCAAAAATTGGTGTCCGTCCCACAGATACCGCTGCCCGTTGCCTAGACGGATGCCGTCGCGCAACACCGTGCCACTGCAATTCTCCGAGTCCTTTTCCTTTTCCGCACTGCCTCCATACGATGCCCCCTTTGGAAAAACCGATTCCGTGACGTCCTCAAACGCGTCATCGTTCAGGTTGTAGACGCTGAATCCACAGCTACACGAGAAATCATTTTCGGGATGCGCATCGTCATAGCCCCTGTAGTATGCTGAAGTTTTCTGGAAGTGGAGCACGTAGGCACCATCGTCGCTCGACAATAGCTGATAGACGTGGTCATGGTTGGAGTTGCGCACCGATGACCGGTAACTGGTCGAATATTGCAGCCGCATGGGTGAAAAGACAAAGGTGAAACAATCCCAATTGCACCGAAATCCGAAAATCTTCCCTTGCCCGTCTTCCCATTTTGCGTCATCGATCGTTGCAGCGTCTTCCTCGCTATCGGCATCTGCCTGGACTTGTATTTGTTCCCTCAGGAGTTGGTAGAATGCGGGCAGATGGTTGCTGTCCTGGCGCGAGATGCTGGGACCGATCTCAAAAGGCAGCGTTTTCTCCGTGCTTTTCAAAGT
>JANMIM010000105.1:0-3128 GCA_031375795.1 Bacteroidota bacterium | reverse complement strand
CGAGGCCATGATCTTGTCGATGAACAAGGACGAGCGTGCCAATCCAGCCCTCATCAGCGGCAGCCGCAGGCAGCGCATCGCCACTGGCAGCGGCACCACCGTGCAGGAGATCAACCAATTGCTCAAGCAGTTTGGGGAGATGAAGAAGATGATGAAGACGATGAACAAGCTCAGCGACAAAGGCATGAGCATGAACAACATGCCCATGATGCGCGGCAAAAGGTGACAATTGAGTCCGTCCCGTAGCCGGGACAGGACCATCGACCTTCCTCCGAAGCCTGCCCTGAGCGGAGTCGAACGGGGCGGGCGAAAATACAAAAGCATCAAAAGCCTGCGAAAAGCGGCAAAAATTTCCTACGCAGCCTCCCAGGAGGCTGCGTTTCGTTTTGGAGCCATCCTCGATACCGCTGAAAATCACCGTTCCCCACACACATTCTGGTTGCAATTGTCGTGCAATACCACGATCTTGGGGGAAACTCTATATCATGCGCAACACAACACTGTCATTCCTTTTCTTGCTCCTTGGTTTTTCCTCGGCCTTTGCCCAAAGTCCAGAGGCACCATTCAAGTATGCTGTCAAGCTCAGCAACCAATCGACCTTTGACCTTTCCCGCATCCGCGACAGCAACGGCAACTATCTTGGCGGTGGCAGGGCTCAACTGTTCCAGCCCATTCCGGGATTTCTCTTGCGCACGACCAAGGGCAATTTCCTGGATTTCAGCCTGCAAGGTATCACTTGCAACCTGTCGGGTCGCACGAGCAATCTCCCGACCAATTTTCGCCCGTACAATGTCGGCCTACGGTTCAAGGCGGGGTATTTCTTTTCATTCTTCAAAGCCAAGGCTACCAAATGGGTTCCCGCACTGGGAGTGGAACTGCTCCCGGGTTTCAGCATGGGTCGCTCACAGGTGACCCAGTTGATCCCCACAAGTGTCGCAAACACCTATACGTTTTTGTATTCCCCGTACCCGACCAATACCTTGAATCTTTCTGCCCAAGGATTTCTTTCGCCGCGCATCATGTGGTTTCCCGCCAAGCGATTCTTCATGGATGCCACGCTGAACATGCGGTTGTTCAGTTTCAGTTACTACCGCACCGCCGAGTCAGATCCGTCGGCCATCGATCCCGTACTCAATTCCACGTCTGACCTGCTGTTTCAGGATCGGCGTGTACAATTGTCGATCGGTCTGGGATTGAAGCTGTAGGGGTTCGGCGTGGCTTGATTGGGGTGGCATATCATCGGGTGGCGAACATGCGAATTGCCCTAACTCCCACAAAATCGGCATCCTTTTCGGCCTCGGGTTGAAACGAAAATGCTTTGGATTCCTTTTTTTCCTTAATGTCAGTGTGGGATGATACGCGGTGAGCTGGGATAGGAATACGATCTCAACTCACTCATCTTCAGTTATATACCGTAGTGGAAGGGCTTGCCCTGCCCCTACCGCAAGACCCTGATCTCCCTAGAATACAACCTTTTTGTGTATCCAAACTAGCCCCGGCTACATGTGCGTAAATAATTTTTAGACTAGCCTAAATATTATTTCACGCTACACAAAATTATTCTTATGTTTGCACCATGCAATTCACCTTTCTCCGAATTTTGCGCCCTCTTGCGGTCCTTGGATTGCTGATCGTGTCGTTGGGGAATGGAAACACGCTCCAAGCACAAATCAGCGGCACGGTGACCGATGCGCACAGTGGCGAGCCACTGCCAGGAGCGATAGTGAAGATTGCGGGAACCTTGCAGGGGACCCTGACCGATTCGCTCGGGGCATTCAAATTCAATCAAAATCCACCTGGATCCAATACTTCCCTCACCGTCTCATTTGCAGGCTACGACTCCCAAACGATCGTTTGGAAGTCGGGCCGCGAGACGACAATTGCCCTGCAAAGCCACGAGACTGCAGGTGTGGAAATCACGACCCAACGGCGCACTTTCGAGTACGCCAACACCGCCTTCCGCACCGAGCTCGTGAGCCGCGAATTCATGCAATCCATCCCCGGCAACAACAACTTGATGGAGACCATCGACTACGTCAATGGCATGCGGCAGCAGGTCAATTGCGGGGTCTGCGGCACCAACGACATCCATATCAACGGCATGGAAGGGCCCTACACGCTGGTTTTGATCGACGGGATGCCCATCGTGTCGGCGCTGGGTTCGGTCTATGGCCTCAACGGCATCCCGCAATCGATGATCGAGCGCATCGAGATCATCAAGGGTCCCGCCACGGCGATGTATGGCGCCGAGGCGATGGGCGGCGTCGTGAACATCGTGACCCGCGACCCGCGCAACATGCCGCTGCTGAGCATCAGCGGCTATGGCACGTCCCAAGCCGAGGGCAACCTGGACCTCGCAGTCAATGCCAAAATCGGCAAGTTTCGCAGCCTCCTGAGCGGCAACTACTACCACATGCAGCGTCGCCTCGACCACAATGCCGACAACTTCACCGACATTCCCCTGAGTCAGCGGCTGTCGCTTTTCAACAAATGGACCCTCGACCGCCATCACGGCCGCATCGCCCAGCTCGCCCTGAAATATTATGACGAGGACCGCTTCGGCGGGCAGTTGCAGTGGCTGCCCGAACACAAAGGGACCGATAGCGTGTATGGCGAAGCGATCCAAACACGCCGTCTCGAAGCCCTGGGCACCTACCAATTGCCCTTGGCAAAGGAAGATGTGCGCCTCGATGTTTCGGCGGCCCACCACTTCCAAGACAGCTACTATGGGATGACGCACTTCCTCGCCCGTCAATTCACCGGCTACGGTGCTTTGATTTGGATGAAGGAAAAGGGTCGGCACAAGCTGCAAAATGGCGCCACATTTCGCTACAATTTTTATGAGGACAATACGCCCGCGACAGCATTGGGGAGCGATCAAGCATCGCTGCCCGGCGTTTTTTCACAGGATGAGATCACGCTGCACCCAAGATTGAGCGCATTGGGGGGTGCACGACTCGATTACCATCCCAAGCACGGTCCGATCTTTTCGCCGAGGTTGAACCTGCGCTGGAAACCCACGGCCTTCACGAATGTGCGTCTCACAGCTGGAAGGGGCTTCCGCACCGTGAACCTGTTCACGGAGGAGCACGCGGCGCTCACGGGTGCCCGCGCGGTCGTGATCGAGG